>NZ_JBQCGW010000160.1:0-43771 GCF_051955275.1 Pseudobacter sp.
GGGTATAATTCAATTGCAGCTCAACATCATCTCCTATTTTCTTATTTAAGAACACACTTGGAAAAAGAGCATTGAACAGGTTACCGAAATCTTTCGGATACTCGTAACCGAATTTGAAAGCACTGTCAACCAGGTTGCCATCAAACTTCGAATATTCAGCGCGCAGACCAAGCTGGTAGCCGATACTGCCGATCTTATCGGTATACGTAATATAGGCCGCATTGATCATTTCGCGGTACCTGTAATTATTGCTGAGTGGCAGTTTGATGGAATTACCGTTATTCAGTGAAAGGGCATCGAAGATGCTGCTGTAATTATTGATGAAACTGCGGACACCGGTTTCCAGTTTTGCATGTTCCCCTCTCGGATCTACATAATCCACCTGGATGGTGACCTGGTCATTCTTACTGTTACCGATATTATGTACCAGGTTATCCGGTGCAAACAGGCTGCCATCGGGGTACTGATAAGTATTGAGGATCTTAGTGAAATCATCGTTCTTACTCCAGGCATAGTTCACATCTGCGTTGATCTCCTTACCCTGCTTCGCGAATTTATGCTTGAAGAGCATTTGCGTATTGTTCCGCTGGAATCCTGAACGGCTGTCCGATGTACGATAACCATAATGATCCGCCACCTTTGCGGCTGTGAGATATTCCTGGTCCTGCTTCTCGTAAGTAGTGAATTTACCGTCAGTGAAATTATGAGAAAATGTAAGTGTATTCCGGTTGTCCATAAAATAATCCACGCCGAAACGGACGGATTTGAATTCACGGATCCGGTCTCCTTTTGAGAACTGGTTGAAATAATTGCTCACCTCGCCATTCTGTTTGTTGGTGCGGAAGGTTTCTCCTTTGGCCACACCACCATTCTTGTTATAGTTACCGCTTGCGAAGAAGTTGAATTTATTCTGACGCAGATTAAGACTGAGTGATCCGTTGAGGATATCCGGAGTACCTGCTCCAAGGGAAGCCAGTCCGTTCAATCCGAGTTTACGGTTCTTCTTTAAAATGATATTGATCACTCCACCGGTACTGCTGGCATCGAACTGTGCAGAGGGGTTGGTGATCAGTTCCACTCTTTCAATATTATCTGCGGGGATCTGTTCCAGAGAAAGTATGGTAGGACGGCCATCCACAAAGATCTGTGGCGCACGGTTGCGCAACGCTACATTTCCATCTACGTCCACACTCACCGATGGAATATTCTTCATTACATCGATGGCGGTTCCGCCGGTGGCAGTAAGGCTCTTCTCCACATCAAACAGTTTGCGGTCCACTCCCATCTGCAACGCAGGTTTTGAACCAACCACAGTAACTGTTCCCAATATCTGTGACTCAGCCTCTGCTTTGATATTTCCAAGGTCCATCTCAACGGGACCTTCACCTTTCTTCTCCTGTTTGGGGAAAGCAACAGTTTTGAGGATCTCTTTGTAACCAATAGCCGTGATCTGCAAGCGGAAAGAATCACGCACGGGCAGTTGCTCGATGCTGAAATCCCCGTTCTGGCGGGAAAGCATGCCACCTGCAAGACTATCACCTGCGCCGGATGCAAAGTAGAGGCGGATACTGGCCGCATCGATTCCCTTTCCTGTTTTGATATCTACTACCTTTCCATAAAGGCGGCCTCTGCTTTTTTCGTTATGTGTAACCTCCTGAGTAAAAGCCTGCCAGGCAAAAAATAGAAACGGAATGAGTAATAGTATCTTTTTCATCGTGCTTTTGACGTCGATGTGTCACAAAAAATGCGCTATTTCAAAATATTAGGTTGGAATTAACGGGCTTAACTGTTGACGATTTTGTTACGGAACCATGTCTGCATCACAAGAATGGCTTCGCTGAGGAAGAGGTCTTTCCTGAGACTGTTGAGCCAGGCTTTGTTGCTGTCTGTACGGAACTGCTCTTTGCCCTTGAGGTCTTCCTGTGCATAGGCAGTGTTCACAACGGTCATGCTGTCTGATGTCACCATCTGTTTGCGGATAGTGGCAATGGTCTGCTGCAGTTGTTTTTTCTCTGCGCGGTATTTTTCCAGTTTCAGCGAATGCATGCTGCTCCGGTTGTCGAGCCAGTGAATATTCTTACGAAGCGAGAGCAGCAAAGAATCCTTTTCAATCCGGTCACCTGCAGCGGCAATGGTTCTGCTTACTTCTTCGCTATGCATGGATACGGTGAAGGGAGCAGGTTTGATAGTATCCCATTTGAGTGCTGTAGGATTGTCTTTCTCCTGCATTTTGTAGGGTTCATAAATGCCAGGCAGCAGAATATCAGGAGCAACACCTTTCAGCTGTGTTGCAGCGCCGGTGATGCGATAGTATTTCTGTAAAGTGATATGAATGGTACCGAGGTCCATGGTTTCGGGTGAATACGCGTTCTTTGTTTCGCCAACTCCAAATCCACGTTGCACGGATCCTTTTCCATATGTGGATGCTGCACCGATCACTATACCACGATGATAATCCTGGATGGCGGCTGCAAAGATCTCGGCAGCGGATGCGCTCATTTCATTCACCAGTACTACCAGCGGACCATCATATACTACATTGTTGTTTTTAACGGTACTCACGTAAGGTGCCCCCACAGCGCTTTTCACCTGCACTACCGGACCTTCCTTGATGAAGAGCCCTACCATATTTATAACTTCGCCGAGGCTGCCGCCGGTATTGTCGCGGATATCGATCACAATACCGTCTACATTTTCTGCTTTGAGCTTTTCCAGCTCCAGCGCCATGTCGGCCGCGCAGCTTCTGCCATTGGCATCGCCGAAATTGGTGTAGAATTTAGGGAAGGAAATATAACCGATCTTCGTGGAGTCGTTGATAATTGCCGACTTCACGAAAGTATCTTCCATCTGTAATGCTTCGCGCTGAATGGTAACATCTTTGAGTGAGCCATCATTCTTGCGGAAGGTGATGGTAACGGTAGTGCCTTTCTGACCTCGTGTGAGCTTGATCACATCGCTCATGGCCATACCTGCGAGGTCTGTCTTTTCACTGGAACCTCCTTGCTGTACTTTCACCAGCACGTCGCCTTTTTCCACCTGTCCTGATTTCCAGGCTGGTCCTCCGATCATCAACTCTGCGATGCTCACTTTTCCACCCTGGTCCTGCAGCAAGGCACCGATACCATAATAGATACCGCTCATGCCTTCCTGGAACTCCCGGCGGTCTACCGGCAGGAAGTAGCTGGAATGCGGGTCATACAGGTTGATGATGCTGTTGAGATAGAGGTTGAATGCTTCTTCGTCAACAGTGAGCTTGAGAATATTTTCGATATTTCTCTTTTCGATGCGCTGCACGGTTTCACGGGCCTTAGCCTCGAGCTGTGCATCGGTAAGATGATTGCTGGTATCTTTTTTCTTTTGTTCCACCAGGTCATCATAATAGGTCAGTACCTGGTATTTGAGATAATTCTTCCAACGCGATTTCAGATCATCCGCACTTTTGCTGTATAGAATATTCTTTGGAGAATCGTTGTAGTATTCATCCGTATTGAAATGGAAAGGCTGGGCCAGCAGTTCGGTGACAATGCCCTCCGCTTCTTTCACCCGCTGCTTGAAAGTAGTGTTCACCACTTTGTAGAACTGCACCATTTTACCCCGCATCTCATCATCCAGCTGCCATTCAAATTCCTTGAAGCGGGTGATATCGCTTTTGAGAAAGAAGCGTTTGCCACCATCCAGTTGCTGGAGGTATTCATTGAACACCTGACCGGAGAAATGATCGTTCAGCGGTTGCGGCGCATAGTGGATCTGCTGCAACATGCCGGTAGTATTGTGGAAAACGAGATCGATATTGTCCACCACTTTGCTCTTCTGCGCAAATGCGGAAGAAGACAGCAGGCTGATGGTGGCGGCTGTAAGAAATGTACGGTTAAAAATGATGCTCTTCATGCTCTACCCTCTTTAGGCGGTTATAGATGATCGTTAGTTATGCAACAACCTGTCCGTAAGCACCGAACCAAGCGGCGCCCAGGAGGCCTGTCTGTTCATTATTGATGATCCGGACAGGAACTGTCTGCAAGAGATGTTGCATACGGTCGCTATCCATATAATGATTGAAAAAATTCTCTCGTACCAGCAGTTTGCTGATCTTGGGCGGAACGCCACCTCCCAGGAAAAGGCCGCCTGTTGCTTTCATTTTCAGCACCAGGTTGGCGGCTTCATGGGCCAGGTAACGTACATAATGCTGCATGGTCTGAACGCAGATGGCCGCGCCGTTTTCGGCAGCGGTATTGCTGATCCTTGCAGACGGATGTGTTTCACTCTCCCAGATTTGGGTCAGCCATTTTGGTTCTTCCACTTTTTTTACATCGCGGAGGAACTTGTAAATATCATAGATGGCCGGGCCTGCCACTACTTTCTCCCAGCTTACAACGCCATATTGCGCGCTAAGGTATTGGGAGAGTTCAAAATCAAAGTGGGTCCTGGGCGAAAAATCGCAATGCCCTCCTTCCGTAGGGAATGGAAAACAGGATTTACCGTTCCAGAAAAGCCCTGCTTCGCCCAGGCCGGTACCAGGTGCAATGATGGCCATATTGCCACGGGCAGGTGTATGTCCTTCATGCAAGGTGGTGAAATCATCCGGGTGGAGGGCTGCCAGGCCATAGGCGGTGGCTTCCAGATCATTGATGAGTCGAACGTCCTTTACACCGGTGGTATCCACCAGGTCTTCCACACTGAGCGTCCAGTTGAGATTGGTGAGCTCCACTATTCCATCCAGTACAGGTCCTGCCACCCCTAAACAGATCCTGTCCGGTATAAGATCCGGCTGGTCTTTCAGGAATTCGGTAATGATCTCCTGCAGTGAGGTATAGGCTGGTGATCTGAACTTTTTATCGTGGATATGCTGAACATCATCCGCTGTTGCGCGATAGAGAGCGAGATGAGTTTTAGTGCCTCCGATATCTCCTGCAAGCACGGTGATACCCGATGCAGGGATATTGTCTTTAGCCGGTAAGAATAACGGGATAGTGGATCCCTTACTGGTTACATTCATCGTCTTAAAGATACAGGATTATTTTGTGGAGATTACACAATATACGTGAATGGTTTTTCACTCAGAGTGCCGTCGCTCGCGTGCCCGCGAGTGACCGGGCACTGCGAAATATGCCAGTTCATCACTCAGGTTGAGCCAGGGATATTGTGATTGCAATTCCGCTGCCTTAGCCGCCTGTGAAGCCAGGAATTTCTGATGTGCTTCCGTTTCAGGATGAAAGGCTTTATGCCGGCGTGCAATGGAGATTTTCTTCAGTTCACTGGCCAGTTGCTGGCTCGGTTCGTCCACAAAATGGGACATAAATTTCTCAAGCACAAATTGTGTGGCCGGGTAATTGGGATGCGCCATATCCACATCATAGAAGCGGTAATCGCGGAGCACATCTATCACCAGTTCATATGCCGGGAAATAGTAAAGGTTATCGAACTTGTTCACCAGATGGTGCACCACTTCCAGCAGCCGGGCCTTGCTGCGGTTGTTATCGATCACCCCGTCACGGAGATGACGAACGGGAGAAATAGTGTAAATGATCTTTATGTTTTTATTGAAGTACCGCACCTGGTGCAGGGCATTGTCAAGCACCGATTTGGTTTCTTCAATGGTCATCATATGTTTTCTGAACCACTGCGAAGGTGCCCGGTGGCAGTTGGCCACAGATTGCTCCGGTGCCATATTGCCGCGTTGCTGTTCAGGAGCTATGTCTGTAAGCCGGTAGCTGAAAGAGCTGCCCAGTGTGATCACCAGCCATTCCGCTTTTTTGAGGAACTCATGAGCGGCCTGTTGTGAAGCATTGATCATATTCAGCACTTCGGATTTGTCTATGCCCGAGAAACGGCTATGATGCTGCCAGCTCTGCCATACTTCGTTCAACAGGAACAGGTCCTTTTCCGTGTATTGCCTGTTCTGGATCCAGGAAACAAGGCTGGCGGCCACACTCTGCGGATCGAAGAGAATCCCATTGGGGTTCTGCATCACTTCAAACTTCATTTCCTGCAGGCTGTTACCGATATGTTCAGTAAAGCAGGAGCCCACCAGCATGAGCGGTTGCCGGTAACCTATCAGTTGGGCCGGTGCAGGAATATTTATATCTACCATGAAGTTCATAACGGTATCATATATGCGCACTGGTGAAGATATCGTCTGCCAGGCGCAGGCTGGTCTCCAGTGCTTTTTTATCTAGAGCCGGCAAAATGCCGAGTGATTCAAAATGAGCGATCATCAGTTCGGTGTTCATATTTCCCACCAGGTCATCATTGGCCATGGGGCAACCGCCGATGCCTTTGAGGGCGCCGTCGAAGCGGAGGCATCCTGCCTGCAAAGCTGCATCCACCTTGGGTTGCCAGTTAAAGGCGGTGGAATGAAGATGAACGCCGATCTCTGTATCCGGAAGGGCTTTGATGAGGTATTCAGTAATCGTTCCTACCTGGTCGGGGGAAGCCAGTCCCACGGTATCTGCCAGTGAAATAATGGTAATTCCCATTTCCACCAGTTGTTCCGCCCACTGGAAAACGATCTGTTCGGACCAGGGATCTCCGTAAGGATTGCCGAAGCCCATGGACAGGTACACCACCAGTTTCTTTCTCTTGCGCAGGCAAAGCTGCTGAATGGCTGCTACTGTTTGCAGTGACTCACTGATGGAACTATTGGTATTGCGCTGCTGGAAAGTTTCCGAAACGGAAAAAGGGAAACCGAGATATTTTATCTGATCGTATTCAACAGCATCCTGTGCGCCACGGAGATTGGCTACGATGGCGAGGAGCCTGGTATTGGTATCCTGCCAGTCGAGTTGAGGCAGCACATATTTTGTGTCTGCCATTTGCGGGATAGCTTTCGGGCTTACAAAGCTGCCGAAATCGAGCGTCTGAAAACCTACCCGCAGCAGGCTGTTCAGGTATTCGATCTTTTTTTCAACCGGTATGATCACGGGCCAGCCCTGCATGGCGTCCCGGGGGCATTCTACGAGGTGCACTGTTGACATGGATGCAAATGATTTGTAGTGAAGAACTATTTGTTCAGCATACGTTGCTTCATGGCTTCGTACAGGATCATCCCTGTGGCTACGGACACGTTGAGTGATTCAAAGTTCCCGGCCATAGGGATCTTGAAGATGCTGTCGCTGATCTTCAGCAGACCGGAGAAAACGCCTTTGTCTTCACTCCCTGCTATTATACAACAAGGATCACGGTATTCCAGTTCAAAAACAGTTTCATTGGCTGTCATTTCAGACGCGTACACTTTTATTCCGTTGAGGTGCATGGTATCTACGGCCTTCATGAGGCTGTTAACCCGGCAAACCTGTATTTTTTCAAGCGCGCCTGCAGAGGATTTGATGGCTTCCTCGTTGAGAGCCCCTACTCCTTTGTCCGGAATGATGAGGGCCTGTGCGCCGCAGCAGACGGCCGTTCTGGCGATAGCGCCGATATTCCGGACATCGGTCACGCCATCGAGCATCACAAAAAGCGGCGTTTCGCCGGCTCCTACCACATGGTCTATCACCTGCTGGAGGTCCAGGTACTGCACCAGGGCTGCAATGGCAATCACACCCTGGTGATTGGCTTTGGTGAATGAGTCCAGTTTTTCAGGTGGCACCTGCTGGATGGGAATATTATTATCGCGGCTCAGCTGCCTGATCTTTCCGATGGCGTCGCCGGTAACGCTGCGCTGGAAAAATATCTTATCGATGGCCCTTCCGGATTCGATGGCTTCGATCACTGGCTGGCGGCCGATGATCAGCTGTGATTTTTTGATGCCGGGCCCCTGTCTTCTATGAAATCCTTCCATCTGCGATCATGAGTTTTATTTTGAGGATGGCTGCCACAGACATGGCGTCTGTGATCTGGCCTTCTTCCACCATTTTGTATACGAGTTCGAAAGGTAATTTTTTGACCTGTAACTGTTCAGTTTCTTCGGGGCAAGCGGTGTGCTGGGTGAGGTTCCTGGCCAGGTAAGTTACTGCATATTCATCGGTCACGGAATTGGACAGGTGCATTTCCAGGATCTTTTCCATGGAGCCTGCCACCAGGCCTGTTTCTTCCAGCAATTCCCTGTGCGCAGAATCCATGGGATCCGTGCCTTCGGGCGAGCCGCCCTCGGGGATCTCCCAGCTGTACTGGCTGAGGGTGAAGCGGTACTGACCAACCAGGTAGGTATTGAAGTCTTCATCCAGGGGAACCACGCCTACTGCCAGGTTCCGGAAACCCACTTTTCCATAAATGCCGTTTCCACCGGAGGGGTTGATCACTTTGTATTCCGTGACGCGGATCCAGGGGTTGAGGTATTTCTCTTCCGAGGAAAGGACCTTCCAGGGATTGATGGTTTCGTTCATGGCGCAAAAATAGTGAAGATTCCGAGTATACTAACTATTCGTATTTATCGTTATTTCAATACTTTAGACCGTTTTATAACTATGTACTGCTTACAAACCCTGCGATTTCTGTCCCTTATCCTTATCTTCTTTTGCCATTCAGTAAGAGGTCAGGGCCAAATCATGTACAACCACAATCAACTTTCAGCCACGCATTATAAAAAGCAGAAAGATTCCATTCAGAGCGCCTGGAAATGCCCCACTATTTTCAAGCAGAAAGAATGGAGAGCACAGGAAAAGTACAAAGAGATATGGGACGGCCGTACCAAATCATTCACCAAATCATTTGAAACAAACGATTACCTGTATGATGAGCCCATTTTCTCATATGTGAACGGGATCCTGAATGAACTGCATACAGCCAATATCTCCTATTTCAAAGCAGCGCCCTTCATGCTGATCGACAGAAGTGCGTCTGTGAACGCATATGCCATCGGTAAGAATGTATTTGTGCTGAACCTGGGGCTGATCAATTTTTGTGAGACCCGCGAAGAACTGGCCCTGGCTATGGCCCATGAGCTTTCCCATAACATACTTTCCCACGCTGATAATTCAATAAAAAGTCAGGCAGAAATGCTGACATCAGATGAGTACAAAGATTCATTGAATGCCATTCTCAAATCCAAATATGAGCGCTTCTCGAAATTGAAAAAGATAATGCAGACCTACTCCTTCGACAGGCGTAAGCACCAGCGTTATCATGAAGAGGATGCAGATTCACTGGCTATCGTCCTTCTGAAAAATGCCAATCTGGCCTTCGATGCGCGTTTTTTTCAACGGCTCGACAGTTCAGATACCGAATATCATCAACCATTGAAACAGGAGATCAGCCAGTACTTTGCAAAGTATGAGTTAAACATCGAGGATAGCTGGACCCAAAAGCGATCCAGAGGACTTTCCACCCGCAATTACAATTTTAAGGATTCCTCAGTTAACCGGGACTCTTTAAAAACACACCCTGACTGTGAGCAAAGATACCTGGCCAACCGTTCCAAAAGCGACCTGGGCAGGAAACTGACTCCCATCCCGGCTTCCATCAAACAAAGGACAAACAAGTTCCTGATCTGGTACCTGTTCAATAATGAAGCATTGACAGCATGTATCTATCGCATTTTCCAGGAAAAAGATAAGGGCAACACGGATGTGTGGCTCGACTTCATGTTGTACAATGCCATGAGCAGTCTCAATCTTGCTGACCGCGACATGCGCAGGTTTGCCGCCATTGGTATAGTTCAGAAAGAATATGTGTCCACTCATTATTTTGCTCTGCAGACCATGATGGAGCAGGTCCCCAGGCAAAATCTGGAAATAATCTGCCGTAAACTGGGGGCTGCTTCCTTCTGGAACCAGGTACAACCCGATGAGAAAGCCTTCAGGCGTTTTATGGCAGCCATTGCCATCGATCCGGAATCAGAAGATAAGAAGAAGCAAAGAGCTGCAGCAGCGGATGAGTTTGTTACCGGATTTCCCAACAGCGCTTATAAAGAATTTGCCAGCCCGTTCGAGAAATAATAAAAATCGTTTATTCCCTAATCAAAATTTCATGAAAAAAATTGTACTAAGCCTGATGGCTGTATTAGGCATTAGCAGTGCGTTGTTCTCTCAATCCAAAGTATTCAAGGAAGTCAGTGGCGAAATCTCTACCCAGGTATCCGCTATCAGGCAGGATGATGTGGTGATCGGGTATATTGCTTTTACGAGACTTGAAAAAGTATCGGATGAATTGTATAATTACAAGATCACCATCATGGATGAGAACCTGAATGATATCGGCACTGTAAATTTCAAAGATGAAAAATTATATCTGCAGGGAACAGCTTTTGAGCAGGACGTATTGTGCATCGCTTACTTCAAAACGGATATCCTGGATAAAAAATTCGGATCGTCGAAACAGTTTATTGCAGCCAGGGACCGCTCCAAAAATGCGATAAAAATGCATTTCCTCGGATTGGATGGCAGGATCATCGATACCGTGAACACTCCTGTAGAAATTGATACGAAGTTCATCCAGAGCAGTGGTTATTTCTATCCCAAAGGAGAGCTGAAACATAACCTGAACCTGATCAATATCCCCAACCATGGTTTTGCCACCATCTACGGCGACTCAAAGAAAAATGTACTGACAGTGTATGAGCCTACCGGAAAGAGAAGCTGGCAAAGAGTGATCAAGGAAGATCCTGTCAACCATCTGGAACTGCTGGCTTCGGGCTCCGAACTGTACCTGATGACAGAAGGTAGTGCCAATAAAGAAATCAAAAAACATTACGAAGCCAATTCATATGAATTGCTCAGCTTTAATATCAAAGACAGTTCTGCCAATCCCAAGATCACTATTAAAGACAAGAAAAGCCATCAGTTGAATATATTCACGTTCGAGAATGATCCGGGTACGGGTAAACCTTATATCAGCGGTTACCTGAAGAGCACAAAGAAAAGAGCACATGCCAAATCTGTAAATGGTGTTGCCAGGGGACATTATGCCGGTATTTTCTCGTATAATATCATGAGCCCGCAGAAGAAAGACCTGAAGGAAATTTACACTTACTGGGATGACGCTTCTAACTCACAGGTTTCATCCAATGGTTACCTGGAAGAGCAGAAATCCTATGCAAAATTTCATACTTCATTCAGGGACTTTGAAGGCAATACCTATTTCACTGCAGACGGTATAAAAAGAAAGGTAAGTGCCATGAGAACTGCAGCCAATCTGCTCTGGATCCCTACTATTCCGCTAAGCCCGATGAGTGTGCTGACAGTAGGAACAAGGAAAGGGAGACTGGGAAGCCCATTACTGCTTAAACAGGACAAAAATGGCAAGATCAGTTGTGCTACTTTGTTTGAGGGTGAAAAATACAAAAGCTGGTATTCCAATATCACCCTCTCAGAATTAGGCAGCAGAAAATATTATACAGCTACCAATCATGATCAGAAGCAACAATTCCTGGTAGTTACTGAAGACAAAACAACTACTGTATACAATATCAACAGTCATAAACAGGTGCGGACAGTTCCGCTTAAAGACAAGAAGATCAGCAGACGTGTTATTCCTGCCAAGGAAGGCCATATCCTAATCAGTGAATACAACAGCAAAGATAATTCCACTACGGTTTCCATCGAAGCACTGTAAAATATCCATAAAAATGAAAGAGGGCTTTCCGTTTACCGGGAAGCCCTCTTTCTATAATCAGCCGACAAAAAACTATTTGATGGCGAATGCTTTCTTCACTTTGCTTACATAATCCAGTTTCTCCCATGTGAAGAGTTCCACTTTCTTCTTGATGGTTTTACCATCAGGAGTTTTGAAGGTCTTCTCCACGATCTCAGGCTTGCGGCCCATATGACCATAAGCGGCAGTTTCGCTGTAGATCGGGTTGCGGAGCTTCAGGCGCTGCTCAATGAAGTAAGGGCGCATATCGAAGATCTCGGAAACGAGCTTCGCGATCTGGCCGTCAGTCTTCTTCACTTTGGCAGTACCATAAGTGTTCACATAGATACCCATCGGTTGTGCTACACCGATAGCGTAAGACACCTGTACCAGCACTTCGTCGCAAACACCGGCAGCAACCAGGTTCTTGGCGATGTGACGGGTTGCGTAGGCAGCTGAACGGTCAACCTTGGAAGGATCTTTTCCGCTGAATGCGCCACCACCGTGTGCACCTTTACCACCATAGGTATCAACGATGATCTTACGGCCGGTGAGACCGGTATCTCCGTGTGGACCGCCGATAACGAACTTACCGGTTGGATTGATATGGTACTTGATCTTGTTATTGAAGAGATGTGCGAATTTCTTGTATTTTTCTTTTACGCGTGGGATCAGGATATTGATCATATCCTTCTTGATCTTCTCAGCCATCTTTGCTTCAGTATCGAAGTCGTCATGCTGGGTAGAGATCACAATCGCGTCGATACGAACAGGTTTGTTGTTATCGTCGTATTCGAGAGTCACCTGGCTCTTTGCATCGGGGCGCAGGTATTTGATAGCTTTTCCTTCGCGGCGGAGTACTGCCAGTTCAAGGAGGAGTTTATGCGCCAGGTCAAGTGCCAAGGGCATATAATCATCCGTTTCATTGGTAGCATATCCGAACATCATGCCCTGGTCGCCAGCGCCCTGTTCTTCTTTCTTCTTTCTGTCAACACCCTGATTGATGTCTGCAGACTGCTCATGGATTGCAGAGAGAACACCGCAGGAATGCGCTTCGAACATATATTCGCTCTTGGTATAACCGATCTTGCGGATCACACCTCTTGCAATTTCCTGTACGTCCAGGTAAGCAGAAGATTTCACTTCGCCCGCCAGTACTACCTGCCCTGTTGTAACCAGGGTTTCGCAGGCAACTTTAGACTGAGGGTCAAAAGCAAGGAAGTTATCGATCAACGCATCGGAAATCTGGTCGGCTACTTTATCTGGATGGCCTTCAGAAACACTTTCGGAAGTAAATAAATAAGGCATGATGAGTTAATTTGTTAGTAAGGCGCAAATATAAGCGACGGACTTAAATTTTAGAATAAATAATGCGAACCTTCATTTTCTGGGTAGCATTGCTTCCGCCTCCCAGCACCACCCGGCCAAAGGCGATCGGTGTGTTTACAGACAGGGTTGGCAGTGCAATGGCAGAACCGTCTGCAGCCTCAAAGTATGGTTTGGTCCTGTATGGAGCATACACCCTGAGGGTTTTATACAGCCTGTGGCCTTTTGACACGGCGCTTTGGAAATAGCGCGAAAGGTTGAATATGTACTTGTTATTTACATAGCTGCCCCCCAGGTTGGCTACATCGTAGTAGTTAGGGGCGCTTCCGGTATACACAAAATCATTACGGATGGTAAAGGTAGAATCGCCTGCATCATTGATGGCATCGATGAACATCAGGGGTACTGCCGCATAAGTATCGTCAGACGGGTTCTGTACCCTTTCCATGATCAGTTCTGCGCGATGGATCACGCGGTTCACCGTTTTGAATGTATCCAGCCCCTTGATCTTTACAGTAGCGTAAGAACCGGGAGCACTCTGGATAAACACTTTATCATCATCAGGATTTCCATTATTCAGGTAATTCTGGAAATTGTTACCTGGTGTTCTCTTAACGAGATTGGCCGTTTGAAGGCGGTATGGAGTGAAGTAAGGTGAAATGGTATCCACTTTCCCGTTCACTGTCACCCGGCAATAAACCGTCAGCCTGCTGTTGGCACCCATCAGGTTGAAATAAGCCAGTCCGTTCTTTGTGGGAGAAGCTGCGCTGCTTTTGATAGCCAGGCCCCTGAAAGAATTATGGAAAAGGCTGTCGTTCTTATACTGTGCAGAAGTATCGTAGTCTACGAATTTCCTGGCAAAAGCCGTATCCAGCCTGATGCGCAACTGGTTGTTCGACCTGATGGAATCGACTCCGTTATCAACATAAAAAGTGGAATCGTTCAGGTCTTTGATGGCATATTGCTTGCTGCCACGTACGCTGCCCATTTCCAGGAAGGGTGCGCGGTTGATCTTATAATAAAGCGTATCGTTGAAATTGCTGAGTACTGAATTATCCAGTTCAACCACATCTACCACCTGAATGGAATTGGTATCTCCGTAAGCACCGGTATAAGTAAGTGAAAGCACTACCGAATCGATCTTTACCGAATCCTTGTTGAGGAATGGATGTGTACCGAAGGCGGCGGGGATGAAACCGGAATAGATATCAGCGGTGGTAGCGCCAAATTCAGGATCATTGCTGATCTGACCGAGGGCTGCCAGGTCATCTGCTGTGGAAAAGGTACTGTCGGGATACAGGAAGTTATCTGTAGTCACATCCAGCACGGTTTCAAATGTATGCACATTATCTACCTGTGGGATAAGATCATTGCCCAGGTCAGTAGAATCAACTTTTGTACAGGAACTATAAAGGAACAAGCCGGTAAGAACCGTAACAACTGAGGCAAATATTTTCCTATTCACGCAGAGATGGTTATTTAAAAGTAAGGTTAGAATTAAACGCTTATTTAGCAAGGTCGGAATACAATTGTAAATAGTCTGTTAAATCGGACTCAGCATTATACGTCAACACTTTCTTACCCTTCACTTTACCGAATTCTTCCACCAGTTTCTTGTCTACTTTATCGGCGCCGAATGTGATGGCATCCGCATAGGTAGCGCCTCCTCTCATCATTCCGAGTTCACCTCCGTCCTTGTAAGGCTCCAGGTCTTTCTCTTTGATGTTGGGGCTGATATTGGCGATCTTGAGGAAATCCGCACCGAGCTTTTCCTTGAAAGTGGAATTGCCGATGGTGTAGATCATTTTACTGTGCGCGAATACGGGCTCTTTCTTGTAAGCTGTTTTCTGGAACAGCGGAATGAGGCCGGTCATCCAGCCACTGCAATGAATGATGTCTGGCGGCCAACCGAATTTTTTTACGGTTTCGAGTGCGCCTTTACAGAAGAAAACAGCCCTCAGACCATTGTCATCGAACCATTTTTCCTGCTCATCATGAAATATCTGTTTGCGTTTGAAGAGGTCTTCGTTGTCGAGGAAATAAACCTGTAAGCGGGCATTGGGGAGAGAAGCAACCTTGATCTGCAGCGGATAATCATCGTTATCAACACTCACATTGATCCCTGAAAGACGCACCACTTCATGTAAACGGTGCCGGCGCTCATTGATCACTCCGAACCGGGGCATAATGCAACGTACTTCATAACCATTCTCATTTGCTTTTATCGCCAAACGATTGACTGTTTCGGAGAAATCAGTCATTTCCATGTAAGGAGACATTTCGTTGGCAATAAATAAAATTCTTTTCTTTGTCAGCATTATGATATTAATTGTTTAAGCCACCCTTGAAAAACAGGGTGCAAAGTTAAGGATTTTAAATTAAACAAGGGTCCACAGCCGGATCCTGGCCCATAACACAAGAACGAATGATCATTATCAAGCAAGCTGCCCGGTTACAGGAGTACCTTCAGCAACAAGCCGCCCGGGGCATAATTTCCGGTTTTGTACCTACCATGGGAGCCCTCCACCAGGGGCATTTAAGCCTCATATCGGAAAGCCGCAAACACGCTGGCATCACGGTTTGCAGCATTTTCGTAAATCCCACACAGTTCAACGATCCGAAAGATTTTGAAAAATATCCCAAGACCCTGGAGCAGGACATTCTTTTGCTGGAAAACGCGGGCACGGATATACTTTTTTTACCATCCGTTGACGAAGTCTATTTCGGCGGTTTAACAAATCTTGAACATTATGACCTCGGATATTTAGAATCCATTCTCGAGGGAAAATTTCGGCCCGGGCATTTTCAGGGGGTCTGCCAGGTGATGTACCGGCTCCTGAAACTGGTACAGCCTGATCTCCTCTTCATGGGGCAAAAAGACTATCAGCAATGTATGGTAGTGAAACGGTTATTGCAGATCATGGAGTCAAAAACTGTACTGATCCCCGCTCCTACGGTCAGGGAAAGCAGCGGACTGGCCATGAGCAGCCGGAATATGCGGCTGAGCACAGATCAGCGCGGCACGGCGGTGGATATTTCCAGGACTTTACAATATATAAAGGAAAATATAGCGGCAAAGTCCATCCCGGAACTGAAATCGGCCGGCGCGGAAATGCTCGAAAAAGCCGGTTTTAAACTGGATTATGTGGAGATCGCCAATGCAGAAACCCTGGAGCCGGTGGCGGAATGGGATGGGAAAACGCCACTGGTTGCGCTGGTAGCGGCCTTCCTGGGAGAAATTCGCTTAATAGATAATATGGTGTTGACGGAAATTCAGGGTTAATTGAATGTTCGTTAGTTTATATTCAACAAACTTTTTTAGCTTGCGGCCGTTTTATTATTGGCGGTTTTCGAAAAATGCCGTCAACACCTAACATCAAACAGATCGATCATGGATATCGAAGTGCTCAAATCAAAGGTACACAGGGCAGTTATTACTGAAGCGAACCTCAATTACGTGGGCAGCCTTACATTGGATGAGAACCTGATGGAAGCCGCCAATATGATTGAACATGAAAAAATACAGGTGGTGAACGTGAACAACGGTTCCCGCATCGAAACATATCTCATCAAAGGCAAAAGAGGCTCAGGCGTTTGCTGCCTCAACGGCCCCGCTGCACGCCAGGGAGCCGAAGGCGATATCGTTATTATCATTTCTTATGCGAGAATGGATTTTGAGAAGGCAAAAACTTTCAAACCCTGGATCGTATTTCCGAAGGAAGGTAATATCTTGTAAAAAAAACAGCAGGGCCTGAACCGTATGAACAAGAAGACGAAGAGCGCGATACAATATGTGGTCGTTCTGGCCCTGGTTATTTTCCTGGTGTGGTGGTCACTGGCAAGCATCAAGCCCGAGCAGTGGCCCATGATCAAACACTCCCTTCTCACCGCCAATTACTGGTTGCTGGTTCCCGTTGTGCTGGCACTGCTGGCCAGCCATCTCAGCCGCGCTATCCGCTGGAAGATCCTGATGGAGCCGATGGGTTACCATCCGCGTATCTCCAATACTTTCATGGCCGTGCTCATCGGGTATATGGCCAACCTGGCTGTACCCAGACTGGGCGAAGTGCTCAAATGCACGGTGCTGGCCAAATACGAGAAGGTGCCGGCAGACAAACTGGTGGGCACCATCGTGGCAGAACGCGCATTCGACCTGGTCTGCCTGCTCATTGTGATGGCCGTTACCATTCTCACGCAAACAGGTCTGATCGGAGAATATCTTTACAACGAAATGTCCACCACCTTCGGTTCCAAAGCCGGAGGGATCACTACAACCAAACTCATCATCCTTGCAGCAATACTGATCTTCCTGCTGGTTGCGGTCATTTTCGTTTTCAGAAAATTCAGTCATCTTTCCATTATTCAGAAGATCCGTACCATCGCCTCCGGTATCTGGCAGGGACTTACCAGTGTCCGGCTGATCAAAAAGAAAGGATGGTTCTTTTTCCATAGCATTTTTATCTGGGCCATGTACCTGGCCAGTGTACAGATAGGCATGTATGCCCTGAACGAAACTGCTGGATTTGGCATCAAACCCAGTATGGCTGTACTTTTCAGCGGAAGCATCGCCATGATCATTGCTCCCAGCGGCATCGGTGCCTACCCTATCCTGGTATCCAAGACCATGAGTTTATATGGACTGGATATTGCCTATGGAAAAGCATTCGGCTGGCTGCTCTGGACCGTGCAGTTCTTCCAGCAACTGGTCTGCGGCGGCATAGCACTGGTACTTCTTCCCTTGCTGAACAAACAAAAAAAATCGAATGAAATCACCTCAGGTAATAGACACCAGGATACTCAGCCTGGAAGCGGCAAAAAGACAGGTAGCACAATGGAGGCTCCTTAGCAAGACCATCTCCTTCACCAATGGCTGCTTTGATATTCTGCACAGGGGGCATATCTTTTCCCTCTCACAAGCTGCTATGGAAGCGGATTTCCTCATTGTAGGCCTCAATTCAGATGCGAGCTGCAAACGCCTCAAAGGACCCACAAGGCCCGTGAACGATGAGCATTCACGCGCACTGGTACTGGCATCTCTCTTAATGGTAGACGCCGTGGTGATCTTTGAAGAAGATACGCCGCTGGAGCTCATCAAAACGCTGATGCCGGATGTGCTGGTGAAAGGCGGAGATTATACGGTAGAACAGATCGCAGGATCGAAAGAAGTGATTGCGAATGGCGGACGTGTAGTGATCAATCCGATTGTGGAAGGCTTCTCCACTACAGGTACCATCGAGAAATTGCGGGCAGGTAAGTAATCAGAATTATAACCGGTACATTCTTTCCACTTCCAGCACAATACTTTCTATCTCACGGTCATCACCAGTGGCATTGTAAGGCTGTTTGAGGTTACTGTTGAAGAAGAAGGCCACAGTCTGATACACGCGGGCAGTGAGGCCGCCCTTGTATTCTTTGATGATCTCATAGCAATTATTACCGGTCTGGCGGTTGATAAGCTTCATCAGCACCTTGCCCTGGTACACGGAGAGATCAGATAATGGTTTGGTGAATTCTTTCTTGAGCTCGGCTTCGCGGCTTTTGATATATTTCTTTCTCAGCTCCTGGTCGGTAATACCGGCCAGTTTGGAATTGATATCATTCATGATAATACCCGCCCTTCTTGCATACGGATAGGTAACATATACGGCATTGCGCAGGCGTGTCCACTCCTTGCGTTTCTTCAGCAGTTCCTTCGGATAGGGTGCCTGTACCCAACACCACTGCATGTACGAAGAGGGCACCAGCTCGTCGCCCTTGATGGTGGCATGCACCACGATAGTATCATTGGGCCCCAGTTCGGGCACTTTAACATGCGGGGGAACAACAGCAGTGTCCGGCGTTTGCGCCGCAACGGTAGTAGTTGCAAACACTGACAGAGCAAAAAAAGCCAGTTTATGTAATAATATGTATCGCACAGGGTTCATCGCCGGTTACTAAAGTAAGACAATTCCCTCTATGCACATAGCTGCATGGCCTCCAAATGAAAGCTGAGACTTATAAAGAATTGTGAAAATTCTATTTCAGCTTGCGGGCACGCCAGATCAGGCTCATTACAAACCCTATAACCATGATCACGGTTCCGATCCAAACCAGATTGATAAAAGGAAATTGTAATACTTTAAGACCAATGAATGGCACCATTCTGGAGCTTTCCTTCACCCCCACATTGAAATATCCTTCTTTATCGGATGGCCCGAGTGCAACTGCCATACCTTGTGCGAACACGGTGTCGATGGCGTAACGCGGCTCATTGTCTTCCAGGTAGAAAACGGGATGCGCGCTCATCTTGCGCTGGTCGCCGGTAATGATCGAGAAATTGGCCATCACGGCGGTATCTGTGGCTTTGAACTGGTGTTTATCGTTATTGGGGTTAACCGTAACGCTGTCGAATTTCATGAAGCCATTGGAATAGTAAACGGTATCGCCCACTTTCACGATATGGCTCTTGTACTGTGCGGTATCCGGCCCTGCGGCCATTTTATCTGCATAGCTGATATAGCTGAATACATCGCGGTGCAGGTAATGCCTGGCATCAGGGTTATTGGAGTACTGCTCCTGCCCTTTCGTATTCTTGATCAGGTCGGGCTTCAGTGTAAATTTCTCTTTTCCATCTTTCGATTCAAAGTCTACGAAAAAGAAGATCTTTTTCTCTTTTGCAGTGGAAGAATCTCTGGTGTAGGTAACCCAGTACTTGCCCATGTCCATTTTCACGCCCTGGTACAGGGTCATGTTCTCAACGCCTTTTTCTTTTGCTTCCGGACCGAAGTTCAGCGGGTTGAGGAAGTTCTGGGAAAGGGTGGTTGTTTTGGACGAGGAGATGAGCATGCCTACCAGCATCAGTCCGAAACCGATATGTGCCACGGAAGCGCCGGCCGCTTTCAGCTTGCCTTTGAGGCCGATGCGGATATAACCGAGGTTCGCAACAACTGCATACACATTGGCAAAGATGGCCAGGTGGATAGCGGTGAGGAAGCCCAGTCCGTATTTTTCGTAATCTATACCTCCCCACAGGCTGATGGAAACGCTTGCCAGCACACCAATGATGGTGGGGATCAATATCTTTTTACCGAATTCTTTTTTTACGGTGTTCCTGTATTTGAAATACTGCGTAACGGCAGTGAGCAGGCCGAGGATAACGGCCACGAATACCTGAATCCTGTTATAGGAGAATTCCCTGTCTTCCCCAACCACAAAGCTGGTTCCGAAGATCTTGTTGATCACGGGCAACGAGGTGGCGGTGATGATGAACATACCGGAAAGGAAGAGAACCAGTGACCCGATGAACATCCAGAATTCTCGGGAATAGGTACTTTCTTCTTTTTTGATGGTTGGGATCAGCTTGTACCGTTTGATGTACAGGAACAGACCGGGCAGCGCGAAGGCGGCCACGAACAGGCGCAATTGCCAGTTCATGCCTGAGCCTGTGAAAGCGTGAACGCTGGTATCCTGCAGATCTCCGCTGCGCGTGAGATAGGTTGAATACAGGATCAGGATGAAGGTGAGTATAAAAAAGAAATAGGTTGGTCTGAGTGAATGGCCGGTGGCATTGAACACCAGTTGGGTGTGGATGCCTGCCACCAGGATGAGCCATGGCACCAGCGAGGCGTTCTCAACCGGGTCCCATGCCCAGTAGCCACCGAAGGTGAGAGATTCATAAGCCCATTTGGCGCCCATCATGATACCGAGGCCCAGGATACCCGCGGAGAAAAGGTTCCAGGGCATGGCGTCTTTCACCCAGCCACCGAAGTCTTTCTTCCAGAGTCCGGCAATGGCGTATGCGAAGGGAACGATGGTGCTGGCAAAACCCAGGAAGAGGATCGGCGGGTGGATCACCATCCAGTAGTTCTGGAGGAGCTGGTTGAGACCACGACCGTCCTTCATGCTTTGAAGGCTGAGATAATCAGCGCGCTGGAAGATGGGTGCATCCAGGAACTGGTTACGGGTAAGCATGAATGGTGTGCTGCCGATCTTGAGATCGAAAATGTAAACTCCCAGTACCATGGTGGCCAGGCAGAGCTGCGCGAAACTGATCACGGTCATTACGGGAGCTTCCCATTTTTTGGAAGTCCTCATAAGGATCAGACCGATCACACCATGCCAGACGGTCCAGAGCATGAAGCTTCCCTCCTGTCCTTCCCAGATACTGCTGATCAGGTATTTGGGCTCCAGGGACACGTCCGAGTGATTATAAGCGTAATAATATTCGAACCAGTGGTTCCAGATGATGAAAAAGATAATGGCGAACACCACTACAACGGATGCGAAATCGATGATGAAGGCGATCCGGCCGATCCTTTTCCAGCTGGCGGCATCATCAGGGATGACGGCCTGTGCGCTTTTGAAGTACGCGATAGTGGCAACGAGAGAGGCGATCAATGACAGCACAACCAGGAAATGTCCAAGCTGCCCGGCAAACAGGTGTTCACCAATATAATTCATGATGCTAGTTTACTTTAGTAGTGAGATTATTGTAGGCAGCCTTTGGATCGTCCTTGTATTTGGAGGGGCATTTGATGAGGATGCCGTCTTTACGTGAGATCTCAAAGATGTCTCCCTTCATTTTTCCTTTCAGCACAATGCGGTCACTTTTCTCCATATCGAAGGGTTTCTCGAAGTAATAAAGCACGGTGGCTTTGTTTCCGAGGGAGTCCACTACATTGAAACGGGTAAGGTTGGGATTCTTTACCGCGTCGTATTCGATGGGGGTGGTTCTGTCGAGTTGGGTGATCACGGTTACGGTCTTACCTTCTTTCTGGCGGGCGCTGGCGAGGGTCTCGTAGGTTGAGATGTCCCCCATCATGGTCAGGAGGATCATGATACCGGCTGCGATGGCCACCAGGATGACGATATGTGTTTTTTTCATAATGCGGAAGAATTCCAACGGCGAAGGTAGCTCAAAATGCCCTAAGCCGGTAGTGATTTTAATCAGGCTTCCTTTTTTTATCCTGTGTTAAAAACGGGTTTAGAATCAGGATGTTAAAGGAGAGGTCCGGGTTTCTGCTGCACTAAACAGGCGGCGGACGATTTTGTTGAGGAGAACAGGGATTTTTTTTGGAAGTTTCCGTTTTTCATGAATTTACAGGGCAAGGTAGCAATAGTTCATCAATCATTTTATCAGTGAAATCCTGGGGGTTCTTCCAGGTAGTCCCATTAAAATTAAGATGTCAATAGAGATATGATTACAACCGTGGTACCAATTAATAGCCAGGCAGGGAACAACAAGAAAAAGCCCCTTACGGGGCTTCTCCATTTTTCATGGCTCCGGAATTCTAACAATCAGACATTTATTTCGGCATTAAACTAAAATCCATAAACGGTTTCTTCTTCAAAAACTCATTCGCCGCGTTCTTCAGATGATCTTTATTGATTTGTCCTAAATACTTTTCAATACTATTGGCTTCAGAGATTGAGTATCCATTCTGCAGGCAGTTCAGTAACAAGGTCTGCCAGAACTCACTGCTCGCAGAAGCTTTGGCAATCCCTGCCCTGCTCTCAGCAATGAACTTTGCCATCTCTTCATCAGAAGGACCTTCCTGCGCCAGTTTATCGATCACCTGCTTCACTTCACCGATCAGCGTTTTAGCCTTTACAGGATCGCAGCTGAAGCTGATACTGAATCCATACCTTGGCTGCGGGAAATGTGATTTCTGAATATTAACCGCAGGTGAATACGTTGCATTGTCTTTGTTGCGCAATTGCTCCGTGATCCGGTATTGCAGGATGGAACGCAGTGCATTCAGCTGCACATTATCCCAGGGGGTTCCTTTATAAGTACCACCCACTACCACCTGCACGCTGGCCTTATTCTCCAGGTCCAGTTTCATGCTGATGGATTTGTCCTGCGAAGCGAAAGCTACATTCATGTCCACCGCTTCCTCTTTGGTGTTGGTTGCAGGCAGACTTGCCAGGTACTGCTCAACCAATGGCTTGATTTCCTCCACCTCAAAACTTCCGGTGATCAGGAAGGTGAATCCGGAAGCATCCGCAAACCGCTCCTTGTAAATTTCCACTGCACGGGCCGGCACAACAGCGTCCAGACGCTTAACTGTCATCGGTTGTTTACTCCAGTGATTTCCCTGCAGGAATGAATTCACACTGTCCACGAAAATATTAGCAGGCAGCTCATATCTTTTTTCCACTTCCAGTTTCGTATTGCGCATCATACCCGCTACCGCTGTTTCATCCAGCTGTGTTTTGGTGAAGTAGAGATGTATCAGCTTCATACAGGTCTCAAGGTCTTTCTTATTACTTCCTGCACTGAAACCTTCAGTATACTCTGCAATGAAGGGCTGGAACTGCACCATCTTTCCGGTAAGCACCTTGCCCAGGGCCTGCGTATTCATACCGGCAACTCCGCCCTGCATGGTTATGGGTACCGCAAAGAGTGCATTATCGTAATCGGCCTGACCATACAGGGATAAACCACCATTGCTGAATCCGTTGATCAGGATTTTGTCGTCATTGAATTTTGTGGGTTTGAGGATCACTCGCGCGCCATTGCTGAGCGTCATCTCGGTTCCTTCTATTTCAGGGATTGGTTTTGTTGCAGTGATACTGCCCGGCTTTGATACCGGCTTTGGCAATTCAGATGCCGATGCAGACTCTTTGTATTCTTCAACTTTTCCTTTTACCACTTTTTCTTTCCAGGATTTCAGGTCTGCTTCAGTGGGAAGTTTCTCTTTTTCATCGGCAGGCGCCATGATGATGAGATCCTGATCAGGTGTATCGAAAAACAGGTCGATCAGTTTGTTGATTTCTGAAACAGTAATTTTTTCCAGCTGATCACGGACCAGCTTATTGATATACTCTTCACTGGGATAGGCCGCTTTCTGAATAAATGCATTTGCATATTGAGTGGCATAAGCTTCGGAACTGATCTTTTCGCGCTGGTTGTAACGATTGTTCTGCGATTCTCCCATGGCAGTTTTGGCAAGTTTCAGCTCTCCTTCTGTGAATCCATGCTTACGCACCCGCTGCAATTCAGTGATCACAGCAGTGTAGCCGCGCTCGATGCCGCCGGGCAGGAAGGCGATCTGTACGGTTGGCCCGGCCAGTCCTTCACCAATCGGACCGATGCCCGCTGAGGCCTGTACAAAAGGCGGATCACTCTGGCGATGCAACTGCCCCATTCTCTGTCTCAGCATTTCATTGAAAAGCTCTACAGCAATGCCATTGCGGAAATCCTTATCGGTGAGCAAGGGATTAGCTTTACTCTTGCAGTAAAGCTGTAAGCTCACTGTCTTGATCTCTTCATCACGCACTACATTGAAAGTTTTCTGACCATTTAATGTAACTGAAAACTCAGGAAGGGTTGGCGCGTCAGCAGGTTTCACGAGGTCTCCGAACTGTTGTTTGATCTTTCGTTCTATCTCATCCGGATTGAATTCACCAACCACAACGATGGCCTGCAGATCAGGACGATACCAATCATGATAGAATTTACGCAACAGATCATGATTGAAATTTTTCAGCACTTCTTCCGTGCCGATCGGCATACGAACTGCGTGCCTGGCATTATTGAGCAGGATAGGAAATGTTTTCTGGGTGATGCGCTCCTGCAATCCTGCACGTTGTCTTTTTTCTTCCAGGATCACTCCCCTTTCTGCATCGATAGAAGCGTTTTCCATTTCAACAGATCCGGCCCAGTCGCGCAGGATCTGAAGCCCGTTGTTGAGAGAGGCAGTATCGGATAAGGGGATATCGAGCTTGTATACAGTCTGATCGAAAGCAGTGTAAGCATTCAGGTCTGCGCCGAAACGAAGGCCCATTTTCTGCAATTCACTTACCAGTGTATTCTGGGGAAAGTTTTTGGTCCCCTTGAATGCCATATGCTCGGTAAAATGAGCGAGGCCCCGCTGTTCGTCGGTTTCAACGAGAGATCCTATCTTATTCACCAGCATGAGATAGGCATGTTCCCGGGGTTCCGTGTTCTTCCGGATATAATAGGTCAGTCCATTGGGTAATACACCTGTACGCACGGCGCTGTCATTAGGCAAGCTCGTCACTTTTTCTTCACAACCTGCCATGAATCCGGCCACCAGCACTAAGCAGGAACCGTATAATAGCGTTCTCAGTTTTCTTTTCATTTTGGTCACTTATGAATGGATGATTTTTTTTTCTGCAATGGCTGAAAGCATATCCAGTATACCTTCCTGCCTGATGATCACCATGCCGTGCCTGTCATCCGAGATGCCATTGGCTATTGAATAGGTATAGACGGGCGTATTGCCATCCATCACTGTAGGCATGTATTTGAATTGTGTAGTGGTATGGCTTTCTCCCAGTGCCACTCCTACTTCCACAATATGTGTGGAGATGATAAATATGCACCTGTTGAAAGCATGGAAAGCCTGCGAGAAAGCCAGGGTGGCATCATAAGCGTCTTTCACGTTGGTGCCTTTGAACAGTTCGTCGAACATTACAAACAGGCGCTTCTGTGCAGCTACCTGTGTTGCAATATGTTTTACGCGCAGGACTTCTGCATAGAAATGGCTGTAACCCATATTCAGGTTATCGGCTACATTGATGCTGGTGTATATACCTTCCATGGGCGTGAACCGCATGTCACGGGCAGGCACAGGAAAACCCATATGCGCCAGGTAAACACATACGCCCGTCGTTTTCATGATCGTTGATTTACCGGCCATGTTCGCGCCGGTGAGGAACATGAAGTTCCGTTGCTGCGTAAAGCTGATATCGTTTCCTTTGGCATTGGGAATAGCCGGGTGAAAGGCATTCTTCATACTGAGCTCCCCTCCTTCTGCAATGGCTGTGGCAAAGGAAAGTCCGATCCGTTTTGCAGTATTGCCTACTGAAATGTAAACATCCAGCTCATAAAGGATGCCCAGTAAACGGGAAATGGATCTGTTCATTTTATTGAACAGCAATACCTCGTATTTCAGTAACAGTTTCCAGGAAACTGCATCAGCCTTTTTCCCGATGTTTGAAGACTTCAGCATTGGATCGGAAAGGATCAATAAGGCTTCTTCCACCATTGCCCCGATAACCGGCGGTGCGTCTTTAGCCCAGGGAGCCTGCAGGAAATTCCGGACCGCATCAAATACTGTTAATGTGCCAAACAGTCCTTCAGCAGCCAGTTCCATTTCCTTTTTCACTCCCAGCAAACTCAGCGCCTGCCTTCTTGTTCCGCGAAGCGTCAGTTGAAGCGCACTGTCGAAGGGGCGGTCTTTCACAAACTCTTCCATTTTTATAAACTGTGCTGCCGAGACCGGGAATTGAAGTTCCTGCCTGCTGAAAAATCCGTAGAGGGCAGATCGTTCGTTGATGGTTTTGGCATCCGTCAGCGGGAAAGTAAAGAGCTGGTCCAGCAAGCGTTCTCCATCCCGGGTCTTTGTAGCATTGAATAAACTGAAAATGGAATTCTGTTTGTATTTACCCAGGATATTCAGGTCATCCAGGGTTTGTTTGTCTGTTTGAAAAACAGACTGCTCTCCAGCAGCATTTTGAGCAGTTGCATTGCTGAGCATATCCAGCATGCCTTCGTTATTGATGATCAGCATGCCATGCCTGTCGCCCGTAACGCCTTCTTCCAAAGTGTAGGTATACCGTGGTACAGAGCCTTCCATATAGGTTGGCATGTACACGTAACGGATATTATCGCAACGTTTCTTTAATTCATCAGCAGCTTCAATGATATGGGTAGATACCACAAAGAGGCTCTGGTGCTGTTGCGCAAAAGCATGAGTGATGGCTACAGTACCATCGCCCGCATCTTTCACGTTGGTACCGCGGAAGAGCTCATCAAAGATCACGAAGAGGTTATGTCCCTGCTTCACCTGTTCTACGATATTCTTTACACGCAGTACTTCTGCATAGAAATGGCTATGTCCCATGTTCAGGTTATCGGCCAGGTTGATGGTGGTAAAGATCCCATCCCGCACTGCAAAACGCATACTGGTGGCAGGCACCGGAAATCCCATATGGGCCAGGTAGACACAGATGCCCAGGGTTTTCATGAAGGTGGATTTGCCGGCCATATTGGCGCCGGTCAGGAATACCACCTGCTGTCCGGGCATTAATTCAAAGTCATTACCCACTGCTTTTTCCACCAGGGGGTGATACGCTTTTTTCATCACGAGCTGCGTATTGCCTGCAGCCGCTTCAGCAAACGCCAGTTCCATTTTAGATGCTACATTGGCTACACAATGGTACACGTCTATCGCGTAACAGTAACCGACGATCTTTAAAATGGTATCGCGCATCGTGAATCGGAACAGGCGGTCCAGCATGGCTGTCTGTTCAAAGCTTCTTTTTTTCTCAGCGGACAACGACAGCACTTCCGCGAATGCGGGATGGTCCATCCTTTGCATTACTGCTGCAGATTCCTTTTCCAGGTCTTCATTCCCCTTTAAAGTATTGGAATGCACAAAAGCGTAGATGGCAGTTACGATATTGGCTACGGCATTCACGCCTGCCAGCACAAACTGGTAACTGGTATCCGATCCTATCAGGGTGGAGAATTTCCTTTTTAAGGTATTGTCTTCATGCGTCAGGCGGGTACGTTCATCCGAATTCCCGAGGTACTGTTGCGCTGCATCAAACCATTCCGGGAGGAATGGCAGTTGCGGCTTCAGTTGCTGGAAGTGCCGGAAAATAGCGCTTCTGCGATTGATGTCTTCCCTGTT
Source organism: Pseudobacter sp. (assembly GCF_051955275.1). Lineage (NCBI taxonomy): Bacteria > Pseudomonadati > Bacteroidota > Chitinophagia > Chitinophagales > Chitinophagaceae > Pseudobacter > Pseudobacter sp. The sequence continues at coordinate 27,474 of NZ_JBQCGW010000160.1, forward strand.
TGACAGGGGGGCACGGAACATCTGTTCCAGTAATTCCGCGCCCCCTGTCGTATGGGTCTGATTAAAGAACGCATAAATGGAAGGCTTTCCACTTTTGCTGAAAATGCTAAGATCGTTCAGCGTTTGCTGGTCTGTAATGAAGCTCATTATTTACCTCTTCTTTTGATCCACAGTAACAAATTGAATGCTAACAATGCCAATGGAAGTACCCATTTCAGCAGTACTTTGCTGAATGCCCATGCACCGGCGCCTGTGCGGGCGGTATCATCCTTCGGGTCAGGTCTGGTCATATCGATAGGCACTTCATTATCGGATAAATGATAGAATGCAGCCAGGATCATATTGAAATTAAAAGCTTTGAGATCATAGCGCTGAGCACCGAGCTCGGCATTGCTGATCCAGTCGGCATCACCGGTAACGATGATTTTCTGTGTTTTCCCTTTTACGTCCCTGGAGAGCGATACCACCGTGGCGAATGGTTCGGCTTTTTCTCCTGCTGCTGTATTGAGCGTAGCGGAATCATCAACGAAGTTTTTTGTTTCCAGTTCATTCCACGAGCCTGTTGTATCTGAAGTGAACCAGGTCTCTGCTTTGAATCCCTGGGCAGGTGTAACAGACAACGGAGCTGTTCCCGGCATCGTAATAACACCCTGACCTTTTCTCAGGCTTGCGAGGTACATGGATGCAGCGCCACCTGCGGCAGTTGGGGTAACGGTCAACAGATCAGGCTGGTATTTTGCAGTTGGTTCCACCAGGATACCTGGCTCCAGTTGTACACCCAGCGGTGCAATGATGGGATTGAGGTGTTCGCGGGAATCCGGTTCACCCATGATGAGCATATTACCACCACGGTCCACATAGCGGTTGATACGCGCCAGTTCTTCCGGGCTCAGTGCAGTACGGGGCTCTGCGATCACTACGATCTTGATATCATCAGGAATATCATTGGTCAACGGAACATCCTTGATATCAAAACCCTGGTTGATAAGTGCATAGCGGAATGTTTTTTCCTGGGCAATCAGGTTATAGCCACGGTCCTGAAAGGAAGTGCTCTGACGCTCACCATGCCCTGTAATGAAACCTACAGTGGGCAGGTCCATCACCAGTCTTTTGAAGGCAGCTGTGATCTCGCGCTCAGTAGGCATTACCTGCGGATCTTCAAATACCCTGAGGAAGGTTTGCTTACCATCTGCTTTCTGCAGCAGTCTTACAAAGCGGAAATTTTCACCGGAGAGATCTACCTGTTGTTTGATCTCTTCATAAGGTTTGATGGGGAAGGTAAAGTTCATGAGCTTGGAAACAGTATCCATACGCTGTTTGGCAGTCATATTAGGATATTGCCTGTCGTACATCGGGTTGGGCACGATCTCGTAATAGCGCTCCATCTTCATTTTGATCTTTGGCTTGAAACGGGTGTATTGTTCAAAGATCATCCTGTCCATCTGGTACATGACCGGCAAGGCGAAATAGAAATTCTTATCCAGCATATTGGCATACGTATGGATAGTAAGATCTTCGTCGCCCAGCTTGCTCACTACTTCCTGGCTGGATTTGGTAAGCGTATTAGCTTTGGTGTCAGTTACATCTATGTATCCTTTAAAAACAGGTTGTGCACTGATAAAACCCAGGCCAAACACCACTACCACTACTCCGGCATATTTGGCAAAGGATACGATGAAGCTGCTCTTGTGCCTCATCGAGTTCATGCGGATCGCAGTAAACGCAATGAACATAATGGTGATGAGTAAGAAGTAAAGGACACGGTCAGTGGTGATCATCCCCATGATAAACGAATCAACCCTTCCGGAAATAGACAACCAATAAGTGAGCTCGCGTACTCCTTCCACATCCTGCCAGAGAGTCCGGCTGTAAGCCAGACCGGCCAGCAAGGCCAGCGTACCCATGGCAGACACTACGGTATAGGAAGTAAGGGATGACATGAAAAGGCCTATGGAAGCATAGGTACAGAAGAGCAGGAAAACACCCAGCATACCACAGAGGATCAATGGGAAATCAGCGTCCTTGACACCGATGGTTGTGTGAATACCAAAGAGAGCAATCACGATCATCAGGAGAAGACCATAGATAACCAGGGAAAGATATTTTCCGAAGATGATCTGATTATTGGTAACGGGAGATGAATACAACATTTTGATACTGCCTGTGCTCAGTTCCCGGCTGATCACTCCCATGGTCAGCAATGGCACATACAGGTACAGATAGCTGGTAGTAGATGGGAAAACGGCTCCGGGGTTTGACCAGAGTATAAAGGTCTGGCTTGTGGGGAGGTTCAATTTAATAAAACCCATGGTAACATTACGCATAAGGCTATCAAACGCTCCACTGTACCCTATGCCCAGCTGGAAAGTAAAAATAATAAGTATCAACCATGCTACGGGCGAGTAAAACATTGCTTGCAACTCAGCCTTTGCTATTTTCCAGATTACTTTCATTATTGTTCAGTTGTAAATGATTATTGTGATTGTTTGTTCGACAACTCGTTGAAGATGGCTTCCATCGAGCTCTTTTCAAGATTGATCTCCACCAGCCTCCAGCGTTTTGCCTGGCTTACTTCGATCAGTTTTTCCGCAGATTCAGGCCAGGCCGCAAAACGCACGCGCACTTTATTGCCATCCAGTTCTTCAACACCGGTAATACCGGGTACATTCATCAGTTCTTCTTTTGGCGGCTTTGCCAGGAATGAAGCCAGTAAAGTATTTGGTGCGATGTAGTTGTCGAACTCATCCATGCCTCCGGAGAATACCACAACACCATCATTGATCATCCAGATATGATCACAGAGTGCCTGTACTTCCTGCAGGATATGGGTAGAAAGGATCACAGTACAATACTGACTGATCTCCCTGATCAGCTGACGCACCTCCAGGATCTGGTTAGGGTCCAGTCCATTGGTTGGCTCATCCAGTACCACAAACTCCGGTTTATGGATGATGCTCTGTGCAATGCCCACACGCTGTTTGTAACCACCGGAGAGGTTTTTGATGAGGCGTTCCTTTACGTGCGAGAGGCCGCATCTTTCCATTACATCTGCAACGGCTGCAGGGATATCCTTATCGTTCATCAACCTGATACTGGCAGCATAGGTCAGAAACTCTTCCACATTGAACTCTCCCTGAAGCGGTGGTTGCTGCGGCAGGAAGCCCATGAACTTTTTTGCTTCCACGGGGTTCTTCTGAATATCTATACCCCTGATGGTGATGGTTCCCCTGGTAGGTTTTATCACGCCGCATACCACATTCATGATGGTTGATTTTCCTGCACCGTTTGCACCCAGCAAACCGAAAATGCCACGCCTGTTCAGCTCCAGGTTGATGTCACGAACAGCCCATTGCACACTGTAGCGGTGCGACAGTCCTTCGATTTTTACAATTGACTCCTCCATTATTGACTGTTTATTTTTTTTGAGCAAAAGGGGCCCCTGCACCTGTTTTTACAGGTGTTTCAGCAGGGTGCCGTTGTTTATGTTATTGGAATTATTTTATAGTTGGTATCCTCCCCTTGCTGTTATGTCAGCAACGCGCCCGAGCCCGGATAACCGGTGCAGTTCAACAGGTGCGCCATTGATCATGGTCTGGTTAGAGATATCATAGAAGATCACAGTTCCATCTGCCAGGCCTACGGCCAGTTGCTCTCCATCATCACTCTGACGGAGCGCAGTGATACTTGCAGGAAGATGGGCGTATAATTTAGTGGCGCCTCCCAGTGTTACATCGTAATAATACAATCCCCGGTTATCCCCATCGCCGGAGAAAAAGAGGAAACTCCTGCTTTTGATGGCCACGAATTTCGATGCAGGCGTCAGGCGGTCTTTACCACTGAATACCTGCTTTACTCCTGGCATATGAATGGTCTGAATGCCCAGAACACTGGTGAAATTGAAGGTCTGGATATACACTTCATTGGTAGCCTGCTCTTTCACCAGGAACGCAGGCATGGTAGTGAATCCCTGGATATCCTTGAAGGTACTGCCCCAGATATAACTGTAACCAGTAAGCGGCTTGGAAGGGTTGATATAGCCAGGCATCACAGGCATGTAAGATGGCGGCTCCGGAACAGAATCTATCTGCAGCATACCGCCCGGGTTGCCAGGCGTGATCGTGGCTATTCCTTTCAGTAACACATATTGGATCCTGTTATTAAGCTCATCATACATGAAAGTGTAAAAAGTATTGATGGCCCATACATCCCAGAGATGCGTGATCTTCATCGGATATTTTGTCTGCACGGGAATGTTCAGCCAGGGAACAGTAAAGGCTATGGGATTGGCCTGAAAGAGCCTTGGATACAGCTTTCCGTCTTCATTCAAGATAACATCGGAAGATTCATAAAATCCGGCATTCACAGGTTTCAATCCGGCAGGTACGCCTCCGGCAAAGGATTCATTCATCACCAGTTTCTTTTCAAACGTGAAACCATCCAGCTCCACTGAGCCCTGGCCTCCCTGTTGAATAATGGCCAGTCCTCTACCACCATTCACTGCATAATCTTTGATACGCATCGGAATACTGCCGAGGGATTCGCCGTTGTTCTTTTCTTTATACAATCCCACCTGGTCTTTATATCCGGTTGGGGTGGCGCGCACATGCGCGATCTCCGATTCTCCGTTTTTTTCATACAGGATATTCCAGCCCGTTTCATACGGGGAAATAACCTGGATATAAACACCAGACTTCAATCCATGCCTTACACCGGTGGCTTTATCGATCATATTGTACATCAGCAGGAACTGGCCTGATTTGGTGCCATTGAAGCTGAGATTGGGCTCTTTTGAGATCAGGGTCCCTTCCAGGTACCACTCATGATCATAATCGTTAACGGTTTTGCCGGCCACCAGGAACTCCCTGTTGGGTGTAATGGTGAGTGGTTCATCAATTACAGCCAGAATGGGACTGACAGGATAAGTGATGTTCACAGGGTTACCGGCTTCAAATTGATAATTGCCCTTGTCTTTTATGCATGATACCTGCAGTACAACTGCTAAAATGAAGAGCCAGCGGGTTATATATTTCAATGTCATAGTAATCAGTTTTGGTTGAATGATTAGCCTAACAGCGGAACTGTGCTGAGCATATCCGCACCATCTTCCATGTACACGGGTGTACCGTTTGCCTTTTGCTCGATCAGGTAATATTTGAACTGCAGCATCAGGATCAGCCGCTCACTGTTGTTCAGTGGAGTGAGATCACCCACACCGGTCACATTCATGAACGTGCGGAATTTCTTCTCGCTGTATCTGCCCATGTAGTACTGGTTCATATTGGCGTCCCACCACAATGGCTTACTAACAGTGGCGGTTATGCGTATTACCTTGAAAGTGCAGTCTGTCTGGCCCGGAGCAAGTTCCTGGCTTCCGGTGATGCGTAGTACCAGTCTCACATCTTTTGTATCCAGGTCCGGTGTTTTTTTCAGGGTCACCCAGGCAGTGTCTTTGGCAACACCTTTACGGAATACCTGTTCTGCGGGAAGACTGTAATTGCTGGTAGATGCCGTGCTTTCGCTGGCCAGTACTTCAACACGATAGCCCGCGTCCTGCGACCCCAGGTCGCCCACCAGCTTCACTGGAATGCCGATGGTTTCTTCGTCTTTTCCTGGATGATAGAAAAAGGAGAATGCGATGGAATCCCGGATATCGGATGTGAATTGTACGTACCGGTTATTGCCGTACAAGGGGATCTCTTCTTTCTTGCAGGAAACGAAGCAGATGGCGGATGCCAGTGCCCATATCAGTATTTTATTGTTCGATGTCTTTTTCATGGAGTCTTTTTCCTGGTGTTAGAAAATTTGCTCTTGCTGGGGAATGGGAAGTGTAAACCGGTTGTCCATCGGAATCACCTGTGTACCGCGCATGAGATTCCTGCGCAGGCGCTTGAAGGCATAGAATGTTTGTCCTTCTGTCAGGAACTCGCGGCGGTATTCCGCCAGCAGTTCATCGTAAAACGACTGCTCGTCGGTGAGGCTGAAAGTGGTGAGTTTGCCTCTTGCATTCCTTACCTGGTTCAGCACGGTCAGGGCTTCATTCACCTGTCCGTCTTTGAACAGCATTTCACTGTAGATATAATACACTTCACTGAGGCGGATCACCGGGATAATGGTATTCTGGCCTCTGACTTCAGGAGTTGCGGAGCGGCTTTCGTCCCATTTCTCAGACACTTTTCCCATCTGAGTAACCACATCCGTTTGAACGTCTGAAACATACCCTGCGCGGTAATCACGGTCGGAAGCGGGGAACCACTGGTCAACATCCGGAGAGATCCGGTAGTTGCCAAAGAAGCTGTTGCTGATGTTTGCCAGCAGGTCTGCATCATAGGCGGCAAACAAAATATCACTGGCCATTTTATTATGCCTGTTACTACCAGATGTATTTGTTTCGGCAGTGAAGTGCCACCAGTTCAATCTTCCATGCGGTCCGAAATTATCATACACATATTTTGCGGCCTGTTTTGCTTTTGCGAAGTTGCCGGTATAGAGATATACACGGGCCAGCAAAGCATGGATGGCAACATAATTGAGCCTGTGCATCCTGAAAGTGAAAAATGAACCGCCGGTCGGATTAAAGCCCATTCCTCCCAGCATGGTACTGATACCATTGCCCAGTCCATCGCGATACGTGAGTGTGTCGCTTTCTGCCACCAGGCCCTGTGCTTTTTCCAGATCACTGATGATCTGTTCAATCACCTGGCTGGTAGCCACCGGCGGGTTCAGTTTAGCAGGATAGGTGCTGACATAGGGAATATATTTTCCACTCACGTCCTGTGCAGGGGACGGAGCATATAGCCGCAGTATTTCAAAGTGCATCAGCGCACGCATGGCAGTAGCTTCACCAATGATCAGGTTGCGTTCAGAACGGCCATCAAGGAACTTGTCTTCTCCCAGTCCTTCTATCTCTTTCAGTAACTTGTTGCAGTTGGTGATATTATTATAGGCCGTGCTCCAGATATTATCGATCAGCGCTTTACTGTTGGCATGGTTCTGATCAAATTCCTGGGCGATCTGTTGCTCCGTTCCCATTCTGTTCAGCGCATATTCCTGGCTGAAAGAACTGGGCAGCCCCCAGCTCAGGTTCTTACCATACAGGGGTTGCCTGGCGGCCTGTATATATACTCCATTCAGCGCGTTACGGAAGCCTGTTGCCTTAGTGAACAATTCAGTATCCACGATCAGGTCCGATGGCTGTACTTCCAACCATTTCTTACAGCCGGTGAAGGCGGAAACAATGATAAAAAACAGGGTTATTTTTTTCATGATCGGAATCTTTTAAAATACGGCTCTAATGGTAAAATCAAAATTGCGTGTGAACGGAGATGAAAGCCCACGTTCCATCCTGATGGTTGAAATAGTGGCCAGGTTATTGGTGTTCAGCTGAACGCTCAGCCTGGTCAATCCCATTTTTGCCACTCTTCGCTGATCGAAATTGTAAGTCAGGGCAAGAGAATTGAACCTGATATAATTATTGTTCTGGATAAATCTCGATGTAGGCCTGGTGATGTAATTCCTTTCAGCGATATCTTTCAATGGTGTGCGGTTTCCGGGTTGTAACCAGCGCTGGTCCAGCACACGGCGGTCGGCATTGGTTGCATACAGGTCCACATTCTCTACTTTATACAAATAAGTGTAATTGTATTCCTGTGCACCAAACTGGTAGAGGAAAGAAGCGGAGAGTGTAAAATCTTTGTATGCTGCGTTAAAACCAAATGACCCCTGTCCTTTCGGTGTTGCGTCTCCAATGATCACCTGGTCATTGGCAGACCAGATATAAGTGATGGTGCCATCTGGGCGCATGAATATTTCCTTACCATCGGCAGGGTTGATACCCAGCGACCGCATTCCGAAGATGGATGTAACTGATCCTCCTTCTACGAATTTAGTATGGGCAGTAGAGTATTTGACTTTGATAGAGGGATCTCCCAACACTGACGAGGTATTTGCATAACCGTCGTACTGCTGGTTCACCAGTTCATTGTACCTTCTCAAAGAATTGGATAATTCCACCAGGGTATTCTTATTGCTACTGAATCTGCCATAGAGGTTCAGGTAGAACTTCTTCGTTCTGAACAGATCGGTCCGTACATTGATCTCAAAGCCCCTGTTCCTGATCTTTCCCACATTGTCTTTATAGGTAAGGAATCCTGAAGACATGGGCATATCAACATCATTCACTAGGTCAGTAGTGAGCTGGTTGTACCAGTTGAAATTAATGGACAGTTTGTTTTTGAATAATCCCATATCAAGTACCAGGTCGGTCTTATTGGTGATCTCCCAGGTGAGATTGGGATTTTCCATTGCTTTCAGCAATAAGCCAGTCCCTGTCGTGTACCTGCTTTGCTGGATCTCATAAGTTCCTTTTGCATCGTAGGGAGAGAAACCGGTTTTACCGGTTTGCCCTATTGAACCTGTTATCCTGAGCCTGTTGAAGATATTATTCCCTTTCATAAAGGAATAATTGTGCAGGTTGATGCCGGTTCCTACAGACCAGAAGGGCGCGAATCTTTTTTCTGACCCGAACTGAGAAGAGCCATCCACCCTTCCCGACAGATCAAGGAGGTAAATGTCCCTGTATGTATAGTTGAGCCCCACCAGCGCGCCGATCAGTCTTTCGATATTTTCAACATAGGTTGATTTGCGTTCCATGGCGGCAGCATAGTTCGGGGAACGCAGCGCACCTGAAGGGAAACCGGTATAGAATTCCGACACCTGGGTGCCCCTGTTCTCGCGCACGTTCAGGGCGGTTGTAAAGTTCATATTGTGGCCACCGATATTATTCACATAGTTGGCAGAGAGATTGGAGTTTAAAATAACCTCATCTGTTCTGGTGATCGCGAGCTTTCCCTGCATATTGGGATCTCCCAGGCTGCCCACCTGCGTACCTGATAAAGGATCCGTAAAGGCATCCGATCTTTTCAGATTGCGGCCTACCATCAGGTCGCCACGGAATGTGACCTTGGAGAACGGTCTCCACACCAGGCCTGTATTATTGGTGAAGCTCTGGTAACCATTGGTGCTGAAATTTTCGGTGGTCAGCGCTTCGTAGATCGGGTTTTTCAAAGTGAACGGGCTCGCCACAAAACGCCAATCCCTGGTGGTTCTTAACGGCCTGCCATTTTCATCATAAATCTCATCGTAAGGGTTCTTGGTGGTATAGTCTGATAAACTTCCGTAGGGAGATTCAGTGGCATTCACCGCGTCATAGTTGAAATCATTCCTGATCTGTAAGTTTCCAACACGGTAGTCGAGGATCAGGCCTGCTCCTTTACGCTGGCGCTGTGCGCCTTTCATCACGCCTTTCTCCAGATCGTATTTCAGCATCGCGCTGAACCTCAGTTGTTCAAAGCCACCATCAAAGGAGAGTGTATGTTTGCCATTCCAGGCATTACGGAGTGGCTGGGAGATCCAGTCTGTATTCACACCGCGTGCTACCTGGTTCTTTTTTTCCAGCAGCTCTTTTACTACCTGGCCACCGGTAACAGGATTTGGGATATAAAAACCAGCGAGTTCTTCAGCGCGGATCTTTTCTTCTGCATTCATCAGGTTATAATCAGAGAGATCGGGTATGGCCAGAGAGCCAACCACATTATATTCCACGCGCAGTTTGCCGGGTATCGGCGCAACTGTCCGCAATACTACCACACCGTTGGCGGCACGTGATCCGTAGATAGCTGTTGCAGCAGCATCTTTGAGAATAGTGACGCTGGCAATACGGGTGATATCATAATCGTATACGCGCTCAACGGAGATCTCATAACCATCCAGGATGAAGATGGGCAGGTTGGGATTGCTTTTGAGCACAGCCTCCGACAGGTCTGTCTGGTCCAGTGATTTCACACCGATACCGGAACGGCCCCTGATATAGAATTCAGGCAATGTGTTGGGGTCCGATCCCATCACATTATTTACTTCCAGCCTGAATGACGGATCAAATACCTGCAGTGCACTGATCACATTTCTGTTACCAACTTTGAGGATCTCTTCCTGTGTAACACGGATGGAGTTGCCGGTAAAACTTTCTTTACGGAGTTTGGTATAACCGGTTACCACTTCATCCATTCCTTTCTCGGAAAGTTTCAGCCTGATGAAGACCACATTGTTCCTGTCTTTCACCGTATGCGTGAAGGTTTCATACCCCACAAAACTGATCTCTATCACATCGCCGATTTCGGCCTGGATAGCCGCAATACCTTCTGCATCTGTCACAACAGATATCTTTTTATTCCTCACCAGTACAGAGGCGCGTACCAGCGGCTGGCCAAGTGAATCGATTACCTTGATCTTTACCGGGAATGCTGTTTCCGGTAAATTGTAGATCCTGATATTGTCAACGTGTTTAGGACTTAAAGGAGTGGGGTTTAATGGTTTCTGGAAGAGCAGGATGGATCTGTTCCTGATCTCATAACCGATGGGTTGTCCGCTGAACAGCTCCTGCAGGAATTTTTCCAGTGGTACTTCTTTTGCATCGATAGTGACCGGAAATGCGATGTTCAGCAATGAACTGGGATAGAGAAAACTGTACCCTGTTTGTTTTTTGCATTCAACAAACACTTTTTCGATGGGTACATTTTTACCGGAATAACTCACGTTCTGGGAGAATCCGGTGGCGCTCACATTTAAGAAAGCAGCCAGAAAGAATACAGCAGTTAGTTTCATACCTAATAGTATTGGCTTTAATCTCCGCTTGTCCGGGCGCAATGTCCGGCCCATGGCGGATTCCTCCTTGAAGGAGAAGGAAACCACATTTTGCATAACTTTGGTACGTTTTGGTTAATTAATAAGCAGTCTTTCGCGAGACCATGTTTTTTAATAGCCTGAACTTCTACCGGGAGTGGCTCAAACACTTCCGGTTTTTTATTCAGCGCGATTCCATAGTTTAGGGTTTAGGGCAGTACCGTGATTGTTCTGCCATTTCTTTCGAACTTTATGTTGAGTCGGGATAAGTAATTCAATACATCTGTCAGTGGCACCTGCCTGTCGAGTTCTCCATTCAGCTTCACGGTGGGGGCTGCGCCTTTATATTCCACTTTCACATCGTACCATCTTTCCAGCTGGCGCATCACGGTTTTGAAATCCATATTATCAAAACTGATGAAGCCATTTTTCCAGGCAAGTATGCCGGAAAGATCGGGTGTTTCAACGCCATTCACCACCCCGTTACTGGCTGAAACGGCCTGCTGTCCGGGCCTCAGCACCATGGCTCCGCTATTGGCTCCGTCCGGTCCCACCCGCACACTACCCTCCACCAGGGTTGTTTTTACAACGGGTTCATTATCGTAAGCATTGATGTTGAAGCTGGTGCCCAGAACGCGTACATTGGTATTGCCGGCAGTTACAGAAAAAGGAGCCTGCTGATTTTTTGCCACTTCCAGGAACACTTCACCGGTTACAATCACTGTTCTGTCCGTGCTGTTGAACTTCGATGGGAACCGTATGCTCGATGCCGCATTCAGCCACACTTTTGAACCATCGGGCAGCGTAGCCTCATAATGACCGCCACGCGGTGTGGTGAGTGTGATGGTTTGTGATGCCTGGGCGATCCGTTCCCCATCGTTGTACACGATACCTTGCGTACCTGCAATGATGCCTGATTTATCATCGCTCAGGTTGATCACGGAATCACCGATGGTAAGCACCGCTTTATTGGAACCCGGAACGATCTCCTCCTTCCCTGCCAGTACGGGATCTGTAGGTAGGGAGGGATCTCCGGAAGGCATATTGAGATAAAAAATGCCTGCGCCGATACTCAGAATAAGAACGGCAGCAGCGTACTGCCAGTTCCTGCGGATAAGGCGGTAAACAGTATTGTTTGATCTGGCAGGCGTCCATTTTCCGGAAGCCACCAGTTTATTCCATGCCCTGTTTTCATCGAACTGATTGAACTCCGCCATTTTTTTCTCCAGCGCTTCTTTATCGCGGAAGCTGTTGTACAACTCCTGATTCAACGGGGAAGCCTGCAGCCATTCATTCACAATATCCTGTTCTTCCGCAGTCAGCGGTTGTTCCAATTCTTTGATCAGTAACTCTTCAATTAATGGCTGATTGCCCATTGTAATACTTTAAGGAAGGTTCTATAATACTAATACAGGCAGGGAAAGGTTTTTCCATCGCGAAAGCCAAACTTTTTTTTTCAGATGATTACAAAAGCAGCATCAGTCCGCGTTTCAGCAGGGCTGCTTTCAGTAATTTGATGGCTTTCAGTTTCTGGTTGAGCACATTCTTGGTGCTGGTCTGGAGAAGGTCTGCGGTTTCACTGGTGGATTTGCCCCTGAAGTAGATGAGCTCAAATACCTGGGCGCATTGGGAAGGCAAGGTCTGTAATTGCTGTTGTATCTCATTGATCAGTTCCGCGTCGATGCGGTGACGGTCGTGATCTTCTTCATTACTGTTGGTAAGATAACTGATCTCCTGGTGTGAGCGGTTATGCCGTTCAGACTCCTGTATATAATTGATGCAGGCATTGCGGACCGTTAAATAAAGCCAGGATTTGATATGCGATGGATTGTTGAACTGCCGGCGACGGTCCCATAATTTCAGCAATGCTTCTGTGGTGATATCCTCAGCCTGTTCCGGATGGTTGATGAGCTTATTGGCGAAATACGCAAGCCTTTTGAAATAGGTTTTGTACACCTGTTCAAAAGCGGCGTCATTGCCTGTTGTAAAGGCTTGTATGATTTCGGTATCCAACAACATCAGGGCCTCCGGGTAAGGGATTAAGCAGTTAAGGATACAATAATAAAGAAAAGTTGTGTATAAACCGGGGCGGAGAACTGCCTGAAAACCAGGGTCCCGATAGTTCAGGATGCAACTTATCCAGATTATTTTGCTTCTTACTATAACTGTGCTACCTTGCACGGCTTTTTAAACGGGAGTAGTTCCTTCAATCATGACAGACTTATCGCATTTCGATGCCAACGGGGCCAGTAATCCGAATAACAATATTTTTGGCTTACCCTTCACCGAGGATGATGCCCGGCTGGTGATTTTGCCGGTACCCTGGGAAGTGACCGTCAGCTACAACGCAGGCACGGCCCGCGCAGCAGATCATATTTTCAAGGCAAGCATGCAGGTTGACCTCTTCGATGCAGAGTGCAACCAGGCCTGGAAACAGGGCTTCTTCATGCGCAAGCCCGACCGCAAAGTGCTCCTCAAAAGCGATTACCTCCGCAAAGAAGCGGAACTCTACATAGATTATACCTCCAAAGGAGAACTGGTTGAAAAGAACAACTTCATGTGCAAATCCCTCAAGGAGATCAATGAAGGCGGCGTTTACCTCAACAACTGGGTGTACGAACAGACCCGTCAGCTCCTGCAGGATGGTAAACTGGTTGGCCTGCTGGGTGGCGACCACAGCACTCCCCTCGGTTACTTCAAAGCCATTTCTGAAAAATATCCTGATTTCGGGATCCTGCAGATAGATGCCCACTGCGATCTCCGTAAATCTTACGAGAATTTCAATTACAGCCATGCCAGCATCATGTACAACGCGTTGCAGGAGCTGCCTGCTCTCAGCAAACTGGTACAGGTGGGCGTGCGTGATTACTGCCAGGAAGAATGGGATTACCTGCAGCAGAACAAAGGCCGTGTGGTTACCTTCTTCGACAAAGACATTAAAGAAAGATTATTTGAAGGCGATACCTGGAAAAAGATCGCAGACGAGATCGTGGAAAAACTGCCCACACAGGTATACGTTAGTTTCGATATAGACGGGCTGGACCCCAAACTCTGCCCCAATACCGGAACACCCGTTCCCGGAGGATTTGAAACGGCACAGATCTTCTACCTGCTGAAAAGGGTATTGCAGAGCGGCCGGACCATCATCGGATTCGACCTCAGCGAAACCGGTGTGGGAGATATGGAATGGGACTCCAATGTTAGTGCGCGTGTTTTGTGGAAGTTATGTAATTTGCTGGTGGCAAGCAATTCATAACCTATTCACAACGCATGGTACAACAGTACGTTGTCAGTCTCAAGAACCAGAAATACAAGATCGTCAATCTCATCGGGATTGTGCTCAGTCTCATATCCGTGCTGTTCTTCCTGAATTTATTCATCACCAGGCCCAAACATACCAGTATTGCGCTTCCCATCGGCGCCGTTTTCATTATCGGCGTACTGATCTATAATACCTGGCAATCCTCCAGAGGGAATAAGGTGTATTACAGCCGCGCCCTGCTCATTGCAGCATTGGTGTGGATGAAAATGCCTTTCATGCCCTGGCTGTTCTTCTTCTTCATCGCAATGGCGTGGCTGGAATACCAGCTGAAATATTCCCTCGAGATCGGTTTTTCCGACAATGGGGTTGTGATCAATTCCCTCTTTAAAAAAAGATACACCTGGAACCAGTTCAATAATATTGTATTGAAAGACGGATGGATCACGCTCGACTTTGTGAATAACAGGGTAATGCAGCAGGAAGTGGTGGACGATGAGGAAGACGAGGCCGACGAGGACGAGTTCAATCTGTACTGCGAACAACAATTAAAAAAAGCAGGCCAGGTTCCTGTGGAATAATTCCATTTGTGCATCTACCCTAAAACTGCACTGTATGAATTCCCTTTCCCTTCCGGTAGTGCATCCGGATTTCCAGAAGCTGAAACGGTCAGGCCGCTTCCTGCACCTGGCTGCTGCTGGTTTTATCCTCTTGCATGCCATCACCCATGCTGTTTCCGATCATTCCAATTATTTCTACCTCGGCTGTCTCCTGCTGGTGGCGGTGGATATCCTGATCCTGGTATTTGCAGGGTCGAATATCCTCAAGTCCATGCCCAAAGTGAACCTTTTCTTCCGCCTGGTGGAATTTTTCTTCTTTTTAGGCATCGGCATCAATATGATCCTGGAAGGCACCTGGATCTTCGGAATGGTGCATATTTTGCTAAGCGCCGCCTATTTTTATCTTTTTTACCTGGAAAAACAGCTGCTGACGGAAGAATATGTGGCTTTACACCATTCAGGGGTGAGTATTCCCGATCTGCCTGAGCAGAAATTCTTTATCTGGACCAATATCAACGGCATAAATGCCCGTTACGACAGCATCACTGTACAGACATCTTTCGATAAATCTTATCATTTTGAGCTCCGGAGGAATTTAGAATTCGAGGAACTGGATCAAATTCACGAATTTTGCAGGCATTATTTAGGAACAGGCAGGTTCTGAGCATGGATCGGGTAGCGCCCGGTCAGCCGGTGCCGCTCAAAAAACAAGGATCCGATGGCTGCATTACAAGATAGTCCGTATTTAATGTATTCTGATGGCAAGGGAAATATCTTTGAAGACACTTCCCTTTACGCAATCGGCCGTGCCGGATGGGACGCGTTCCCCATCCCTGTGGAAGACTGGATTGAATTACCCGAAGGAGGCACCCTGTACGAGCTTCCCGGCCGCCGCGGCATCGGCATCGATGTGAAAACCGGCGAAATGCGCCTCTGTGAACTGGGATGGGCCACCGCCGCCTTCATTCCCCCTGCACATACCGGCCTCTACCTGGCCGCTTACGAGACTGGTCCCGACGCCCCCACTCTGCCCCTCTTCTGCTACACCGCCGCCGCCTGGTACAACGATAAATTCTATGTGCCTGCCGTGCGCATCGAAGAAGATATCCGCCAGGAATGTGCAGGTTTCGATGACGTGAAGATCCAGACCGGCGTATCTGAATTCCTCAAAGCATACCCGCATAACAGGCTGGTGAAACACCTGGCTGAAAATTGCTGTCTTACCTATAACTGCCCTGCTGCCCGTAACTATTTTATGGGAAGATGGGAATGCCCCATCCCGAGCTCTCCGGCCTGTAATGCCAATTGCATCGGGTGCATTTCCTTCCAGCCGAGCGATGAGGAGATCGTGAGCACACAGGACCGTCTTACTTTCAAACCTTCTGCGGAAGAGATCGTGGAGTTCACCGTGCCGCACCTGGAGTCCGCCCCCTTCCCTATCGTAAGTTTCGGACAGGGTTGTGAAGGCGAGCCGCTGCTGATGTGGGAAACCATCCGCCGCAGTATCATTGAAATGCGCAAGCATACCGATAAAGGTTCCATCAATATCAACACCAACGGAAGCAAACCCGATGCCGTGAAGGCCTTGTGCGAAGCGGGTCTGAACTCCATGCGCGTGAGCACCAACTCCGCCCGTAAACATATTTACGAAGCCTATTATCGTCCTAACAACTACCAGTTTGAAGACATCGTGGAGAGCCTGAAAGTGATGCGCTCTTTCGGTGGCTGGACGAGCATCAACTACTTTGTTTTTCCGGGGATGACGGACAGTGTAGAGGAATATGAAGCACTGCGCAAGCTTA
>NZ_JBQCGW010000161.1:0-15579 GCF_051955275.1 Pseudobacter sp.
AAAGGGAGTAAGTTTTAATATGGATGTTTTATACTTTTGTTCATAATTTTTATTTGTTTAAAAATAAATATTTCCGCTCGTTGTGCCCTTTGGTGGGGGGGGCCGCGCGCGACTGGGCACACCCTGCAAAAAAAGGCTGCCCGGTTGGACAGCCTCAATACTTTTCGGTTGACAAGCTTTACTTCACCACAAAAGGCACAGACACATTACCCCAGAGCAGGTTCACCTGTCCGTTATCACTAACGGTAAAGGTCATGCGCTCGGAAGCTGTTGGCGCTTTTACGGCTTTAACGGTCACGCGCAGGGCATCGTCATCAGCCTTGTATTTATAAGCACCCCATTGCTGCCAGGTTTTGTTGAAGATCAATACCCACTCTTTTTCACCGGGAATGGTGAACAGACCATACTTACCGGCAGGCAATGCCTTTCCATCGATGGTAACATCTTTACTTACTTCAAATACAGTAGCCTCGTTGGCCCCTGTACGCCATACCTCGCCATAGGGAGCGATCTCCTTGCCGATGGTGCGTCCTTTTACTGAGGGCTGGCTGTAATCGATGGTCACCGTAGCGCCGCTCTGAATGGTAGCGGAAGCTTTGGCTGGTGGACTTGGGCGTTTTTCTTTATCCTGTTGCGCGAATAGAATGGTTGCGCTCAGTAACATTGTTGAGAGGAACAAAAGCTTTTTCATTGCAAATGATTTTTGATAAAATGAATTTACCCCCTCATGGCTGCTTTTCCACCATTGTTTTCAGGTTTCCCAGCGATTTCTCCATGGGCGGTCCTAATTGCTTATCAAAAATGATGCTACCAATTTTCTCCCAGGGGTACCATCTCAGTTTGAAATCGAAATACCATTGCAGAACGGTCACCCCGTTCATGTTGAAACAGGCAAATCCAGAATGAATATCCCGGCCGCTGAGCTGGTGCCAGTCGGTCAGTACGGAGTCCGCTTTCGCGCTCTGTATTTTGATTTGCACCTGGTCTGAATGAAAGGCAGTCTCGGTATAGCTTACATCCCTGTATTCAGGATTGTTCAGCATTTCATTCCAGCCTTTCCAGTTCCTGATATCCCTTATCTGCGCCATAACGGAGTCCACCGGCGCATCTATATTGGTGGCACGGCTCACTCTTACTGTGGAAGGAATGAGTAAACTTAACAGGAAGATCACAAGGAAGATCACCACAAAACTGATGACACCTAATTTTATTAAACGCATATTAAAAACGGATTATTCCCATTTGATTGTTTTCACGGCCAGTGTATAAGCCACCGCGCACCATGCCAGGAGGATGCCGATCTCACCCCCAACTTCCCATATATGAGCTCCCTCGAAAGAGATCTTACGCATGGCATCATTCATGGCAGTAAGCGGTAAGGCCTTGATCACCGGTTGCAAAAACTCCGGAAGCAGGTTCTTGGGGAAGAAAGTACCTGATAAAAAGAACTGGGGGAACATGAACAGGTTGGCGTATACGGGTATCACGTGCTGGTTCTTCGCCAGGCCACTGATGGTATAACCAAAGCCCATGAAAACCACCACGCCCAGGAAACAGAGGAAGATCATTTCCAGGAAGGTCACAAAGCCATGGGCCAGTGTGAAATTATAGAGCAGCTTGCCGAATCCGATCAGCACCACGGCGGTCATCAGCTGAAAGACGATCCTGGCGATGCTTTCGCCCAGTACGAAATACATTTTTTTAAGCGGCGTGCTGAAGATCCTTTTCAGTACCAGGGTTTCGCGGAAGCTGAAGAAGGCAAAGGCTACACCGAATACGGCTGTACCGAGGAGTGAAAAACCGAGCATACCAGGGAGGTAGAAATCGATCATGCGGTAGGTACGGCCTTCTACTTTTTCGGAGGTGATGGTAGCGTAGGTATGTGGTGAAGGCGTGATCATATTGTTCACGCGGTTGATCACATTTTCAAGAACTCCCTGTAATACAGGCAGGTCGCGCATTCCTGCGGAAGTGGTGGTCAGATGCACATCATAGCTTGCTTTGCCGCCTTTTTCGAGGCTTCTGATTTCTATCAGTGCCGCAACCCTGCCCTTCATCAGGCGATCGCTCAATTCTTCCTCTGTACCGGTTTCCACTTCAACACCGGGAACCTGTCCGCCTTTGATTGCCTGGTAGATGATATTGGCCGTATCACTGTTCTTTGTGAACGCGATATCCAGGGAGATCCCTCCCCTGTTCCCACCTATGGCGCCGAAAATAGTGATCAGCACAATCGGGAAGAATAAACTGAAAAATACGGCCTGCGGACTTTTGAGTATGCCTTTGAAGCTGGCTTTTGCAACAGCCAGCATAGCTTTAACCTGACTATATGGTTGTGACATAGAGCCGCAAAACTAAGCGCTTTCCGCTGAAATCAAAACCATCATTTTACTGTATCACCAATTCAAAGGGCATTCGCGCCTGGGTAACGCCCGTCATGCTCTTTGCTTTTTTGATGGCCTGGTAGGTGCGGAACCCGTCTTCGCCCAGCTCCTGGCGGATGGCAGCCTGCGGGGCCGTTTCTTTGGTGCCGAGGATCATATCCATCAGGCTGCGTTTATCGGGATATTCGCGTAAGCGGTAGTCAGTTACTTTAGCCATGCGCGCAGCGCAGGCAATGGCGTCATCCAGACCGCCAAGCCGGTCAACCAGTTTCAGTTCCAGCGCCTTGCTGCCGATCCATACACGCCCCTGACCGATACTGTCAACATATTCCATGCTCAGCTTGCGGCCTCCGGCAACGCGGGTCTTGAAATCGAAGTAAGTGCTGTCCACATCATTCTGCAGGTAGCGTTTCTGAGATTCGGTAAGCGGCTTGCTTACGGTCATGGCATCTGCATCGGGAGAAGTTTTCACGCCATCGAAGGTTACGCCCAGCTTCTTGTTGAAAAAGCCCTGCATATTGGGAATGAGGGTGAACACACCGATGGAACCGGTGATGGTATTGTGCTGTGCAAAGATGCTGTCTGCATTGCAGGCCAGGTAGTAACCACCTGATGCAGCCACATCACCAAAACTGACGATCACGGGCTTGTCGGCCTTAGCCAGGGTAAGTTCGCGCCAGATATTCTCACTGGCGAGGGCGCTGCCACCGCCGGAGTTGATGCGGAATACGATGGCTTTGATATCCTTATCCAGCCTGGCTTTACGGACCAGTGCGCGGTAGCTTTCGCTGCCGATGGACTCACGTTCTCCCTTGCCATCGATGATATCGCCCTGTGCAAAGATCACTGCGATCTTGCTCTTGCCATTCAGTTTGTAGTCAACGGCTTTGCCGTATTTGGCAACCGATATGAAATTGAGCTTATCTGCTTTGCCGATACCGAGCCTGTTCTTGATCTCGTCCTTCACTTCATCATCATACTTCATTCCATCCACCAGCTTGTAATTATAGGCGTCGCTGGCCGTTTTGATGAGGCTCTCATTGGCATAACGGTGAAGTGTAGCCGTATCCAGCTTGCGTGCTTCAGCGGTCTGCAGTAAAAAATGAGCATACAGTCCATCGAGCAGTTCGGAGCTCTGCTGACGGTTGGGTTCGGTCATTTTTGTTTCGCGGAAAGGCTCCGTGGCGCTCTTGAACTTTCCGGCATAAAAGATCTGTGGCTGGATATCCAGTTTTTCCAGTGTGCCTTTCAGGAACATATATTCCATGGCGTAACCTTTCCAGTCAACACCACCTTTAGGATTGCAATAGATCTTGCTGGCCACATTGCCTACGCGGTAACCGCTTTGTGAGATCACATCTCCGTAAGCGATCACGAACTTGTTGGCGGATTTGAAATCGGCCAGCGCTTCGCGGATGGACTCGCCCGTTGCAAAACCATTGGCATTGCTGCCGCAACGGAGGTAGATCCCTTTTACGGAGGAGTCTGATTTGGCGTGACGGATCAGGCGGAGCAGGTCGTACAGCGCCGGTATTTTGTTTTCGTCACTACTCAGTTCAGATAAAGGGCTTTCCTCTGCAATCTCCTGGTAGGCATCTCCCAGGTCAACCACCAGCACGGCTTTGGCGCCAACCATTGGTTTGTCTGAAGAAGCCAGGCTGCCCACCATGCCGATCATCAGAAAGAACGCCAGCACCGAGAACACGATCAGGGCCAGCAGGCTTGCGAGGAATATTTTGAAAAAGCTCTTCATTTACAATAGGGTTTTAAACAAAATTCTTTGATATTTGACCTTTGAGCAAGTGCAATATATGAATAAAGTGTATTTACTGATAGGCGGCAATATGGGCAACCGGGCCGGGCAGCTGCAAAAGGCTGTTGAGCTGATCGGGCAAAGGATCGGGACTGTTCTGCAACAATCTTCCCTCTACGAAACCGCCGCCTGGGGCAAAACCGACCAGGCTGCCTTCCTCAACCAGGCATTACTGGTCAGTACCTCACTGGAGCCGCTTCCGCTGCTGCAAACCATTCTCAGTACGGAGTTGGAGATGGGACGGGCCAGGCTGGAAAAGAACGGCCCCCGCACGATCGATATCGATATCATCTTTTATGAGGATGCCGTGATCAACGAGCCCGGACTGATTGTGCCACATCCGGCCATGAGCCAGCGAAGATTTGTGCTGACACCGCTTGCGGAACTGTCTCCCCACCTGCAACACCCTGTACTGAAGAAAGATATGCAACAACTGCTCAGCGAGTGCACCGACCCGCTGCCTGTACATAAATTCCACTAACCTTTACTTTTCCACATCGCCATCACCGGCCATTTTTGTGAGGGCAATTGCTTTATTTTGGCCCTTCATCCATGAAATACAATTTCATTACCATCGAGGGCAATATCGGAGCAGGTAAAACAACCCTGGCCCATCTTCTTGCCAAAAAATATGATGCACGCCTGATCCTGGAAGCTTTTGCCGACAATCCCTTCCTTGCCAAATTTTACGAGAACCCTAACCAGTATGCATTTCCGCTGGAACTGTTCTTTATGGCGGAGCGGTACAAGCAGCTCAAGGAACTGATCCAGACCCGCGATCTCTTCAATACCATCACCATCAGTGATTATCTCTTCACCAAATGTTTGCTTTTTGCCAAGGTGAACCTGCCGGAGGAAGAGTTCAGGCTTTATCAGAAACTGTTCGAGATCATTCACCAGCAACTGGTGCAGCCCGACCTGCTCATCTACCTGCATGCACCTGTGCAGAAACTGCAGGCAAATATCAAAAGGCGCAACAGGCCTTACGAGCAGCAGATCCCGGACGATTACCTGTTCAATATCCAGCAGACCTATACGCAGTACATCAAGCAGCATAATATCAAAACGCTTTTCATCGATGCCAGCAATGCGGATTTCCTGGGCAATGAAAAACATGTACAGGTGATCCTGGATGCCCTGGAGAAAGATTATGAGCCGGGTCAGCATTATTTCACATTACCCTAAAGGAAATGTCAGCTGCCTGCTTATTTTTGTAAAATGGAAGCAGGAGATCTTAGTCCGGAAAGTCCGTTTGCAGTCCTTAAGCTGAAAGAGTTCCGGTTATACATCATACAACGTTTTCTTCTTTACCATGGCCATGAGAATGATCGCTACCGTAGTCTGGTGGCAGATGTATCTCATCACAAAAGACCCGCTGGCGCTGGCTTTCATCGGGTTGTCCGAAGCCGTTCCCGCAGTATTGCTCTCCCTTTATTCAGGGCATGTGGTAGACAGGTCTGACAACCGAAACCTGCTGGTGAAAACAGTGCTGCTCTATGTGTTGTGTGCCGCAGCGCTGCTCACCATCACCATTCCTTCTGTGGAAGATTCGCTCAGTAAACATTTCATTCAGTATTCCATTTACGTTATCATTTTCTGCACAGGTGTGATCCGGGCCTTCCTGGGGCCTGTCACCAATTCCATCATGGCGCAGATGGTGCCCAAATCTTTTCTGCCCAGCGCAGTCAGCTGGCGGAGCGGTACCTGGCTCGGCGCTTCTGTACTGGGTCACGGTTCAGCCGGCTTCCTCATTGCTTATGCCGGATACACAAAAACATTCGGTCTCATCATTCTCTACATCCTCATCTCTGCAGCGGCAGCTTTCCTGATCACGGCCAAACCGCCACAACATAAGAACAGGGAACAGAAAACATGGGACAGTGTGAAGGAAGGCCTGAAATATGTGATGGGCACAAAAGAGTTGCTGGGGGCGATGGCCCTTGATCTGTTTGCTGTGCTGTTCGGTGGCGCAGTAGCCATGATCCCTTTCTTTGCCGGTGAGATCCTGAAGGTAGGCGCTATCGGATTCGGCTGGCTGAATGCCGCTACGGATATAGGTTCCGCGATAGTTATCATTTATCTTACTTTAAAACCACTGAAGAAAAACCAGGGGCTCACGTTACTCTACGCAGTTGCCGGTTTCGGCATCTGCATCATGACTTTTGCTTTATCAACCTCCTACATACTAAGCTTTGCAGCACTATTGATCAGTGGTGTGCTGGATGGCATCAGCGTGGTGATCCGCGGCACTATCCTGCAATTGAAAACACCCGATGAAATGCGTGGACGTGTTTCTGCCATCAACAGCATGTTCATCAATTCAGCCAATGAGATCGGAAGTTTTGAAAGCGGACTCGCAGCGAGGATCATGGGCATAAAGCCGTCTGTAGTATTCGGCGGCGCTATGAGCGTATTGGTAGTGATCGGCGCCTGGATCAAAGCGCCCAGTCTCCGAAAATTCAATTATTAATTACGCAGTGCCGGGCACACCTGGTTATGGCCGGGCAGTTCTGCTACTTCTCATTAGCCAGCAATTTCTCCATCACCACAAACACTGCCGGACAAAACTCGGAGTTCTTCAACGTCAGTTGCGGACGTTTGAGGATCACATCTTCATCCGTATACGGGAAACGGTGACAATCAGAAGGTCGGTCATCATAAATACTGCAATAATTATCGGCGCCTAAAAAAGGGCAGGGCGTTGAACGCACCACATAATCACCTTCTTCATCCAGCTTCAGATAGGTATCTATGAAAGCGCTCTCCTTCATCCGGAGCAGTTTGCTGATGCGCTTGATATCCGGAGTTTTGAAGCGGGGAGAGTAATTCTTGCAGCAGGCGGCACATTGCAGGCAGTCGATCTGACTGAAGGCCTCCTCGTGCAGATCAGGTAACTGCTTCAGTACTTTATTCTTATCCGCCATTTTCAGGAAATGTTTGTACTGCTTCTGGTGCTCAGCGGAACGCTTCTTCCACTGTAATTTTTCCAGCGCTTCTATTGAATGACCATTTCCGAAAAGGGGTTTCGCCACCTGGGTATAAATTAAAAATTGGTTAATATGAACTGCCCCGCAAAATTACTGACTATTTAGTCATAACATGGTATTTAAATTGAATATCACGTTGTATGAATACGCTGCAACAGCAATTCGTTACGCTGGTATCCACACCATTCTACGTGATCATCATCGGGATCGAGGTCCTGCTGAGCAGCCTGCACCATACCGGTACCTACCACTGGAAAGATACAGTCCATAATTTTACACTGAGCATTTTAGGCGGATTAACGGACCTGCTGATGCGCGCCGTTTCTCTGGCGGTAATGAGCTTTTGTTTTGCAAGGGCCCTTTTTTCGCTGCCACATACCTGGATCTACTGGATCATCCTGGTATTGGCCGTTGACTTCCTTCATTACTGGCTGCACCGGCTGAGCCATACCAGCCGATTCTTCTGGGCCGTTCATGTGAATCACCATTCCAGCCCGCATTTCAATTTCACCACCGGTTTCCGGGCTGCCGTGCTGGAACCTTTTTATCGTTTCATCTTTTATCTTCCATTACCATTCATCGGTTTCCAGCCAATCGATGTGCTGCTGGTCTATTCCATCCTGGAGATCTGGGCCATCTGCACGCATACCGAAAAGATCAAAAGTTTAGGGATACTCGAATTTATCCTGGTAACACCCTCCCATCACAGGGTTCATCATGGTTCCAACATCAGGTATCTCGACAAGAACATGGGTTCTGCCTTCATTATCTGGGATAAATTATTCGGCACTTTTCAGCAGGAACTTCCGGCAAAAGAATACGAACCTATCCGTTACGGACTGACTTCCCCCCTGAAAAATGAAAACATTCCATCGCTTGTATTGCACGAGTGGCGCGGCATCTGGGCCGATCTTAAGCGAAAGGACATTACATGGAAACAAAAAATACAATATGTTTTCCGCGCTCCCGGATGGAGCCACGACGGCAGCCGCCGGACCAGCCATCAATTAAGAGAATGTGAAAGGATTGGAAGAATTGAATAAGCTGATTACTTTTGTGGCACCGTGGAAGCCATCAAAGAACAATTACTGATCCTCATCAGCACCCCGATCTACCTTTTAATTATAGGTGCTGAAGTCCTGCTAAGCAATTACCGCCACCGTAAAGCTTATACATGGAAGGATACCGGCGTGAACCTCTACCTAATGCTGATGAATGGGGCGCTGGACCTGCTTTTCCGCGGCGTCTACCTGGTGATACTCGATTACTTCTACCGCCATCATATTTTCAACTTCGATCACGTTATCGTATATTGGTTCATGTTAGTACTACTGGAAGATTTCCTCTACTACTGGCTGCACCGTTTCGATCATGAAGTCCGTGTATTCTGGGCCGTGCATGTAACCCATCACTCCTCCGATCTCTTCAACTTCACCGTTGGATTCAGATCATCTGTGTTCCAGCCTCTCTATCGTTTCATCTATTTCATTCCGCTGGCACTGATGGGCTTTTCGCCGCTGGATATCATTTTCGTGTATTCGGCCACCCAGATCTGGGGCATCTTCGTACATACGGAGTTCATTAAAAAAATGGGATTCCTGGAGCATTTCCTGGTTACACCTTCGCACCACCGCGTGCACCACGCCAGCAATCCGAAATACCTGGATAAGAATATGGGCATGTTCCTGATCATCTGGGACAAGATCTTCGGTACATTCCAGCCGGAGTTGCCTGAGGAAGAATACCAGCCGATCAAATACGGTCTCACCTCCCCGCTGAAAAAGGAAACACCGGTAACGGTGGTATTCCATGAATGGACCAGCATCTGGAAAGACATCACCCGCACCGATATCACCTGGCGGGAAAAATGGTACTACCTGTTCGGTCCTCCGGGATGGAGCCACGACGGCAGCCGGCAGACCAGCGATGAAATGCGCGCTGAAGAAGATGCAGCAACCTGCAATTCAAACTTATTGCAGGAAGAACCTGTGCCCCTCAAATAGCTACTGAATTCCCACCATTCTTAACAGGAACATATAAAAGTGCCTGCTCTGGTAAATATACAGGGCCATGGCGGTCATGGATACTAACATCCAGAGAAAGGTAGACATGATGCCTACCAGGAACACCTTTACCCGGTTCCACACACCCCGCATTTCCAGAAATCCACTCAGGCCCCAGGCCAGGTAAATGGAATGGAAGATCATGCCGATCAGGATAATAAGCTGGTTGGCCTGAAGACCGGAAAATATGATCTCGAGGGGGATAATGAACAACGCGAATACCAGGTTGTTATAAGAAGTGAAGAAGAAATTTGCTGTCAGGTGTTCGCTGTAATTGTACCCTTTCCTACGGAAAGAGAGCCAGGTGATCAGGCTCAGGAAGGGCACGGCTATCAGCCCTACCACATTGCCGTACTTGGCCATAAAGTACATGGCGTTCCCGGCCCTCGTCATGATGGCAGTATAAATAGCCCTGCCTTTAGCCGTAGGGATACTGGCCAGGATGGCCGGGTCAGGGCCGTGCTTCATGACTGACTTGTGGAGCATGGTGGAGGCGAACACAAAAAGCACCATCACCAGCAGGAAAAACGTAATGGGATTGAAATATTTCTTTCTTTTACCCCGCACATATTCCCGGGCCACGGTTCCCGGACGCAGGGTCAGCTCCCTCAATAGGTGCAGAACGCCCTTGTCTGCATGGGTCAAAGCATGAAAAAAATCGTGTAACAGATGGGAGAAAGTAATCCGGTGTGTATTGGTCTTCTGGCCGCAGTTGGCACAGAAATGCTGGCTGACCGCCAGCTCTGAACTACAATTCAGGCAGATAGCAGGGTTCATGTGACAGTGTTAAAGGAACCGTAAAATAAACCTTTTTCCCCAATGAATCCACCCGTCCCAACAAACAGCTGTTAGTGTGATTTAATCAATGTAACTTTGCACCTCTTTTTAGCGCAAAAAGTATACAATAACATACCATGAATCTGTTCGAACAACAAAACGCTGAATTTATCAGCCGTCATATCGGGCCCAATGAAGCAGAGACGAAGCAAATGCTCTCTACCATAGGTGAATCAAGCCTTGAGAGCCTGGTCAGCAAGACCGTTCCCTCTTCCATCCGTATGAATCAGCAGCTCAGTATCCCACCCTCCATGAGCGAATATGAGTACCTGCAACACATCAAAGAGGTTTCTTTGAAGAACAAAGTGTTCAGGAACTATATCGGTCAGGGATATTATGACACCATCACGCCCAGTGTGATCCTGCGTAATGTTTTTGAAAATCCGGGTTGGTATACCCAGTATACGCCCTACCAGGCTGAGATCAGCCAGGGCCGCCTGGAAAGCCTGCTCAACTTCCAGACCATGGTGAGCGACCTCACCGGACTGCCCATCGCCAATGCGTCCCTTCTGGATGAAGGCACTGCAGCAGCCGAGGCCATGACCATGTTCTTCAACACCCTCAACAGGGACCACGATCATATCACCCGTCCTAAATTCTTTGTAGATCAGGATACCTTCCCACAGACCATCGACGTGATCATCACCCGCGCTACCCCCGTAGGCATTGAAGTGGTGACAGGAGATTACAGAACCGCGAACATCGACAATACTTATTTCGGTGCGCTGGTTCAGTACCCGAACGATAAAGGATCTGTGGAAGACTACCGCCAGTTCATCAACCATGTACATGCAGCCGATGCGTATGTAGTAATGGCAACCGACCTGCTGGCCCTTACCCTGCTCACTCCTCCCGGAGAGCTGGGCGCTGACGCTGCCTGCGGATCCGCTCAGCGTTTTGGTGTTCCCCTCGGATTCGGTGGACCACACGCTGCTTTCTTTGCAGTGAAAGAAGATTTCAAACGTACCATCCCCGGTCGTATCATTGGTGTGAGCATCGATGCACAGGGCAACCGTGCACTCCGTATGGCCCTCCAGACCAGGGAACAGCATATCAAACGCGAAAAAGCCACTTCAAATATCTGTACCGCCCAGGCATTGCTGGCCAATATGGCTGCGATGTACGCCGTATTCCATGGCCCCGAAGGCCTGAAGAATATCGCCAAACGCGTGACCATCCTGGCCAACGCCCTCAGCGAAGAACTGGCTGCAGACGGATACGATGTGGTTCACAATAATTTCTTCGATACCGTTGTGATCAAAGTGAAAGATGCCGCTGCCATCCGCGCCAAAGCAGAAGCCGCAGAGATCAACTTCCGCTATTATCCCAACAACCTGGTAGGTATTGCAGTGGACGAGACCACTACACTCTCCGATGTGCTGGACATCCTGCTGCTGCTGGATCAGCCCAATGATCACAGCGTAGCCGGTTTCACCATCAGTGACGATGCGGGCCTCTATCATCTGCCTTCTTCACTCACACGTACCAGCAACTACCTCACGCATCCCGTGTTCAACACGCACCACAGCGAAACACAGATGATGCGTTACATCAAACAACTCGAGAACAAAGACCTTTCTCTCAATACATCCATGATCTCCCTCGGAAGCTGCACCATGAAACTGAATGCAGCCAGCGAGATGATCCCGCTCAGCTGGAGCCACTGGGCAAAGATGCACCCGTTTGCACCCGTTGATCAGACACAGGGGTATTATCAGATCGTTTCTGAACTGAGCGATTATCTCTGCAAGATCACTGCCTTCGACGCCTGCAGCCTGCAACCCAACAGCGGCGCCCAGGGCGAGTATGCCGGTCTGCTGGTGATCCGCGAATGGCATAGAAGCCGTGGCGAAGGACATCGCAATGTGATGCTGATCCCCATCTCCGCTCACGGTACCAACCCTGCCAGCGCAGTGATGTGCGGTATGAAAGTGGTGGTGGTGAAAGCACTGGAAAATGGTTATATCGATGTAGCTGACCTGAAAGCAAAAGCCAACCAGTACAGCAAAGAACTGGCAGGTATCATGATCACTTACCCAAGCACCTACGGTGTGTACGAGGAAACAGTGAAAGAGATCACCAGTATCATTCACGAGCATGGTGGTCAGGTTTATATGGACGGCGCCAATATGAACGCTCAGGTGGGCCTCACCGCTCCCGGTCTGATCGGCGCTGATGTTTGTCACCTCAACCTCCACAAAACCTTTGCCATCCCTCACGGTGGCGGTGGTCCCGGCATGGGGCCCATCTGCGTGAAATCGCACCTGGCTCCTTACCTGCCCGGTCACGTTTCCATTGTGAACGGTAAAGAAGCTACCCATGCTGTGAGTGCAGCGCCGTTCGGCTCCGCCTCCATCCTGCTCATCAGCTACGCGTATATCCGCATGTTGGGTGTTACAGGTGTGAAAGCAGCTACTGAATATGCGATCCTTAATGCCAACTATATGCGCGCCCGTCTGCAGGAGCAATTCGAGATCCTGTACCTGGGTAACAACGGTACCTGCGCACACGAGTTCATCATTGACCTGCGCCCCTTCAAGAAATCTGCAGAGATTGAAGCGGAAGATGTGGCCAAACGTCTGATGGATTACGGATTCCACGCTCCTACCCTCAGCTTCCCTGTACCAGGCACCATCATGATTGAGCCTACAGAGAGCGAGGATAAAGCTGAACTGGACCGCTTCTGCGATGCTATGCTCAGTATCCGCGAAGAGATCCGTGGCATCGAAGAAGGAAAGACCGATAAAAAAGACAACCCGCTGAAGAATGCACCGCATACACAGCATGTAGTGATCAGCTCCGACTGGAGCCGCAGCTACAGCCGCGAAACAGCCGCATTCCCGCTGCCTTACGTGAGCGAGAACAAGTTCTGGCCAAGTGTAAGCAGGGTGAACAATACGCATGGCGACAGGAACCTGATCTGTACCTGCGAGCCTGTTTCTGCTTACGCAGAAGCTGAAGCGAACTAATATTTCAGCACCGGAATAGAAATGGGGCACTTCATAACAATTGAAGTGCCCCATTTTATTTTCGCAGTGCCCAGTTGCTCGCGTCCCCGCGGTTCGATTATGTCTTTGATTTGTTACCGGCCGGAACAGGCGTTTTCGTTTCCAGCTTTTGCTTGATCCGCTTCCGCGTTTCCGCCACCGACCTGATCATATCCGGATTGGTCAGTTCAGGCATCAGCGCATCGATCCACTTCAGCGCGTAAGGCAACGCGGCCTTGCCTTCTGAATACCAGAGGATCTGCTCCGCCATCATCTTCATATACATCTCTCTTTGTTTCCCTTTCAGGATATTGAAGGAAATGGAATTGTCGATGGCCTTTGCCATATTTTCCCATTTGGTGAATTTGTATTCTGCCGGCGTGAGATAGGCCAGCCACTCCGATGCTTTCTCGTAATCCGTTTTCCGGAGATAGTTCAGCATCTTGTAAAAAGAGCTGTCTTTGGATGGAGGCTTGTGACCGAAGATGTAGAAACTCGCCTTCGCAGAAAAATGCCTGTCGATCTTATTCTGAACGATGGATTTACCGAAGAGCTTGTAGAATTCTTCTTTGTTATCGAACACATACAGCATTTCACGGCTCACCGGATCATCATTGTATTTCACAAAAAGATCCCAGTAGAATTTCTCTTTCAGCTGCTCCAGCGGACCGGAAAGGACGGACTTCACCAGTGCATTCATCTTATCGGTGTAACGTGCTATCCTGAGAGTTTCCAGATATGCCAGCAGGAACCGGGGATCACGGTCACCCTGCGCATATTTCCTTTCCTGTGTGGCCAGGTTATTGGCCGTATCTATGCCCTGCCTGAATCTTTTCAGCAATTCATCGCCTTCACATTTGCCTACCATGCGATGCATCAGTTTGCCTTTCTGATCCAGGATCAGTAATACAGGTTCACTGTCCACACCATACAGCTCGCTGAGTCTTTTCTTTTCTGCGCCCACATTGTAATCAACACTCACAAAACGTTCGTTGATGAAATCAGCCACACTGTCAACCGTGAAGATGATCTTCTTCAGGTACATGCAGGGCGTACAGGTGAGTGAACCGAAATCCAGGAAGATGAGCTTGTTCTGCTGCTTTGCCATGGTGAGCACTTCATTGAATGGCAGGTTTTCTTTCAGGTCCACTTTGCGGTTCTGCGCCGTGGCATTAATGGTAAGGAGGATCAGCAGGCTTATTGTTAAGAACTGTTTCATAGACAAGTAATATTAATAGATGTTTTCTTTGAACCGGATCCCATCGATACAGAAGTAGGATGGTGTATTGATGATATCATTTGTTTTATCGGTAGACTCGAAATAAAAAGTGAGGCTGGTAACAGCACCTAATGACTCCAGTGAAACCGGCAGCCAGTCGCCCACCGTGAAATTCCTTTTCAGATCATCAGACCAGCGGTCTGCCATCAGGAAATTTACTTCACCTGCTGGCTTTGTGCCATTCATGCCTTTGATGATCACTTTCACATAATCCTTTTTTGCCGTGGTCAGCAGCCTGGTGCCAGCGGCCCATGTTTTCACAGGCTTGCCTGCCACGGTTGTACCCTGCGCATACATCATGGCCTGGTAGAGCAAGGTGGTGGGCGCAATCAGGAATTTATCAACGGTCAATGGTTTGTCGAATGTGATGATGGCATCATCTCCGCCAGGATGCACCACCAGGAAGTTGCCGCCTGCGTGCGGCGCAGTACCTGAATACACACTGAATTTAGTGGAATCGAGCGAGGCTTCCTGCGTTACATAATTGCGGAAGTTGCGGTTGGAGAGCGCAAAGCCGGTCCAGTTTGACCCATTCTTCACTATATTGAAAGTGGCAGGGCCTGTCTTCAGCGGCTGGTCCGGAACCAGATGGGTGAAGCGTTCCAGCTTCAGGTCTTCGAACAACATATCGGTGGGATACAGGAAAGGGCCTGTATCCGATTTGTCGTTTCTTTTGCTGCAGCCTGCAAGCAGTACCAGCAGCGCATATAGAAACAGGGATTGTTTACGCATAGTCAGATGATTGAGGTTAATATACCAGCGCCTCGTAGCCCGGGTTCTGGATCACTTTGTTATTGAATTTCATTTCCGATGTTGGCAGTGGGTAAATGAAGCGGTCTTGCTCCAGTGCCAGGTTGTTCCTGAACGAATAGATGAAAGGCTTGCCTGTATTCACGTCGATGAAACGCAGGCTGGCCATCCAGTCGGCTTCATTTTCTATATGCAGTTCTTTGAACAGCTCTTTGAACAACAAAGGGTAGAATTCACTTTTATCTGTAATAGTTGTATCAAGCAGATTGGACCTTCTCCTTACAACGTTGATGGGTTCAATCGCCTCCGCCAGCGGCTTGCCGGTCTTCTCCAACAATTCCGCCTGCAGGAAATGCAGCTCGGTCAGCCGAAGAAAATAAGTGGTGTATTTATCGTTATCACCGCCTACCTGCCTGCCCTTCCTGGCCAGTTTCTTGGGCGCCCACTTGAAAGTATTGTTATTGGTGATGGGGGATTTT
>NZ_JBQCGW010000162.1:0-12403 GCF_051955275.1 Pseudobacter sp.
AGAAACTTGCCGACGAAGGACTCAACACCAATTGGATGGCAAAACCATTACGTGAGGGGATAGGCCATAAACATAACCTCGCTATCGATCTTAGCGGCCCAACCCTCAGTCTCTTTGCCGATCTGACATACAGAGAAGTAAACGGAGTGATGAAAGGATCCCAAAGAAAAAACATCTCGGGGAATATCACTAGTGCTTATCGTGTAAAGAAATTCCTTTTCAGGAATATTATGAGTGTAAATAAGAACAATAACACCGAATCTCCCTTCGGTAAGTTCTCAGAATACTCAAGAATGAATCCTTACTGGAAAGCAATCGATGAAGATGGCTCCATTCCTTTCTATGCAGAACGAACCACTGTTGACGCCAGGTATACCAACCCTCTTTATAATTCCACAATTAATACAAGAAACACTACTGAATATTTCAACTTCACAGATAACTTCTACTTTGAGTGGAATATCAGGAATGGCCTGAAAGCAATCACCAGGCTGGGCGTGGATATCAAGAACAGCAGCGCTGACGAATTCTATCCCGCTGCACATACCATGTTCGATAACTATAGCGGGGACTCTGCCATGTTACGCAGAGGCCAGTACCAGATCAACAATGGTAAAGGAACACGCATGAACGGAGACTTCAACCTGCAATACACTAAATCTTATGGACCACATACCTTTTTTGGTAATGCAGGGTTCAATATGAATGAGGAGAAGTATAGCGAATTATATCATGTTGTGGAAGGTTTTACCAGTGACCGTATGGAGAATGTGATGCTCGGAAGGCAATACCTGCTTGATTCCAGACCTCAGGGTTTTGAAATGATCAGTCGTGATCTTGGTTTCCTTGGTTCATTTTCCTACACCTACGATAACCGTTATTTCACAGACCTTACCCTTCGCTCCAGCGCATCTTCACAGTTTGGCGCAGATAAACGCTGGGCTACTTTCTGGAGTGCAGGTCTGGGATGGAATCTTCATAATGAAGACTTCTTCATGCATAGCCTTCCATTCTTCACTCAGTTCAAACTGCGTGGCTCTGTAGGTTCTACCGGTAACCCGAATTTTGCAACCAACGCATCTGTAGCAACCTATGAATATTACAGGGATAGGATGTATCAGAACTTCCCAGGTTCCTACCTCATGAATATGCCGAACCCCGGGCTTCAGTGGGAAACAAAAATGGACTATAATGCTGGCGTTGACCTGTCGATCAAAAACAGGTTGAACGTGCGTTTTGATGTTTACCAGTCTTTCACGGAGAACCTGGTTACAAAAATGTCGCTTCCCACATCCACCGGTTTCGGTAATGTGGCGGAAAATCTCGGCCGCGTAAAAAACAGCGGTATCGAGATCAATGCCAACTATATGGTGTGGCAGCGTGGCAATAATTTCTTCAGCATCAATGGTAGCCTGGAAACCAATAAGAACAAGATCGTAGCACTTTCCGATGCCATGAAGGATTTCAATAACAGGATGGATGCAGAAGCAGCCAAAAGAACCACTAACGTGCCGGTAAAGAGATACATCGACGGTATGTCCATGAATACTATCTGGGCCGTGCCTTCTCTTGGAATCGATCCATCTACAGGAAGAGAAATATATGTAAAAAGAGATGGCAGTACTACTTATCAGTGGGATGCAGCCGATATGATACCCGCAGGTAATTCCCTTCCGGAATTCACCGGCATCTTCGGTATCAGCGGTGAATACAATGGCTTTGGGTTCAATGTTACAGGCCGCTACCTGGGTGGTGGACAATTATACAACCAGACGCTGGTTGACAAAGTGGAAAATGTGGACATGCTTTACAATGTTGACAAGCGCGTGATCACCGGTCGCTGGCTTACTCCCGGCCAACCTGCTCTGTTCAAACGTCTAGGTCAGTATACCTATACTGATGAAAATGGTAATCTTATTACTGCCATGGAAAAAACCAGGGCTACCACACGTTTTGTACAGGACAGGAATGAATGGGCAATCGGCGCTGTGAGTGTATACTACCAGTTCAATGATCAATTGGTTAAACGTTGGGGAATGCAACGTATGCGCATAGGTGCGAATATGAACGAGATCGCTACCATCTCCACCATCAGGATTGAACGCGGAACTGATTATCCTTTCGCAAGAACTCTTTCAATTTCTTTATCTGCCACCTTTTAATTTTCAGAATCATGTGGAAACATTTTAAATATATAGCATTAATTGCCCTCCTGGCTACTGCTGCGCCATCCTGCAAAAAATGGCTGGATGTTACACCGGGCAACCAGGTGAGAGCAGAAGATCAATTTGCTTCGGAAGCGGGGTTCAGGGATGCATTGATGGGCGTTTACATCAGTATGACTGAAAAAGATTCTTACGGTCAGAATCTTACCTGGGGAGCCACTGACTATCTCGCACAACCTTATAAAGCGCTCGATAACCAGGCTCTGTTCTATGACTTTCAGGGATACAGGTACAAATCAGTGATGGGTACCCTGATTAATGAAGCAATCTGGAAAGCGAATTACAACACTATCGCAAATGTGAACAGCATGCTCCAGAATATGGAGAAGAAGAAAGGAGAAATTCGCTCCATAAGCTACTCCATCATGAAAGGAGAACTGCTTGGATTACGTGCTTTCCTTCACTTTGATCTCATGCGTCTCTACGGCAGAAGTAATCTAGCCGGCGCTCCTGAAATGCTTGGAAAGCCAGCGATACCATATGTAACTGAGTTTTCCAAACAGGTTACTGAACAACGGAATTATACTGAAACCTTCGCTTTACTGGAGAAGGACCTGAATGACGCATTGGCTTTGCTTAAAGAAGATCCCATCTTTAAAAACGCCAGTCGCCCAGCCGATTATTATGACGAGGTGAACCGTACCGGATTCTTTAATGACAGAGCCAAACGCATGAATTATTATGCAGTACGCGCCTTACAGGCAAGGATACTGCTATGGGAAGGCAATGCAACAAAGATTGCTGAAGCCGGAACGGTTGCAGAAGATGTGATTGCAAACTCAGGCATTCAACTCAGCAGATACGATGTTATCCCAAAGAATGTGATCCTGAAGGGTGAACATCTGTTTGCCCTGAACATTGAACGTTTCTATGATATCGTAAATCCGTTCCTGCCGGTTGGAATCACTACCACAGTGAATTCAGTTATGATTTCTCAGGACAATATGTTCTCCATTTATGAAAACAACAGCGGTATCGGTCTTTCTGATTTCCGCCAGCAGGAATGGTTCCATGATTGGGGAAATCCAGACAGGTCACGTATTCCTAAAAAAATATGGCAGAATATCAATGATGTAAATAACAGGAATATCATGCCATTGATAAGGCTTGCTGAGATGTATTATATAGCTGCTGAAGCAAAGCTTACTACCAATCTGCCTGGTGCCATTGAGCTGATCAATACAGTCAGAAGAAGCAGAGGCATCATTCAGGATATTCCAGCTAATGCAGACCTGGCAACAGCTACAAGCGAACTCACCAAAGAATATCGTAAAGATTTTATTCAGGAAGGACAGCTTTTCTATTATTACAAAAGAAAAGGGTTTACTACTTTCCCCGGTTTACCAACCACCACACCAGGTAATGATGGCATTTATATGTTGCCTTACCCAGACAGTGAAATGGAATTTGGAAACAGGGCTCAATGATCACATTCAAAAAATGATCTTACATGAATAAACTTATCACCATCGCTATCCTTGCATTGATTGTGGCAAGCTGCGAAAAAAAGGAGATCACTGCTTTTAAAGCTGAAGAAGCCGTGAATTTTATCGATACAAACGTGGTTGCGTATGAATATTCATTCCTCGGCAACCCTTCATCAGAATATATTTTTGAATTACCGGTTCGGATAATCGGCAATAGTGCTGATCATGACAGAACCTTTAAGGCAGAAGCTGTCAAAGACTCCGCTACCAATGCGCCGGACAATCTCTATGAGATCCTTGGTGGAACGGTTAAAGCAGGAGAATTTCGTGGCATGCTCCGGGTAAAACTGAAGAATGCGCCACAACTCGCCACCTCTAAAGTAAGCCTGCGTGTGAGACTGATCAGCTCTGAAGATTTCAATATGGGTAACAGGGAAAGCAGCACCTTCATTGTACGTTGGACAGAACAGGTTGTTGTTCCGTCCTGGAGCTTTTACCGTTATTACTTCACAACTGCCGGAAGCACTTTGGCTTATAAACTGATTGTACAGACTACAGGCCTGAGATCACTAACCAGTGCTGAGCATAGAACCCTCACCGCAACAGCCGTTCAGGCTATGGGTACCGTATTCGGAGATTATGTAAAACAATGGAACCTGGATCACCCTAACAACAAATTAAAACATGATGACGGCACCCTGGCCGGTCAGGAAATTGCCCCCATTTATTACACCCGTTCTAAATACGACTAAGTATGAAAAGATATACAATACCTGCTGTTGTGTTATTGATGTTATCCGCACTTATCTGGAGCGGATGCAGAAAAGACGATAGCTCTCTGGCAGTGAACAAAATCCCGGGAGTCACGTTCGATACAACCGGCCAGTCTGCTTTCAGCGTTTACCAGTTCAATAACCTGGTGGTTAAACCAAAGATCAATATCGATGGCATTGACGAAAAAGATCTGACCTACTCATGGAAAATGAACCTTGCATGGAATGATACAACCATGACTGAATTGGGTAATTCCCGCGATCTGGATGCAGAGATCCGTTTTCCTCCAACTGATATCGGCAGGGAAAAGAAGCTGGTTTACACCATCACTGATACAAAGTATAATCTGAAGTATTTCATGGTCTGGCAGGTTACCGTGCTGAATAATATCGGTATGGGCCTCGTGATCGCCGAAACGGACGGACAGGGCAATAGCGATCTCAGTCATATAATGAGCCCGGAAGTGACGCTTAGCTATACCGGAGAAAGTGTTAAGCATAATATATTCTCATCCATCAATAACAAAACTATTGCTGGAGATATAAAACGCCTCAAATACACCCCGATCTCTGGTGGTAACGCCATGATCGCTCTTACCAATAACAGTGTGCACCGCATCAGCACACTTAATTATACGTCTGCAGGTATGAATGCTGACCTGTTCTTTGCGCCCGTTACAGTCAATCAGGTTCAGAATATTTATGACTCCTATCAGAATGATATATTGATCGTTAATGGACAGGTATATGCTACATGGATGTCTATCAACAGAAAATGGGGTACACCGTTGGATAACAAATTCGTTTATCCTGAAATCACCGCCATAAACGGTTTCAGCGGAAACCAGGGTGGAGGATATACACCACTTAATGCTGTTAACTTCTATTCTGAAGATCTTGGATATTTCGTGTACATGAGTACCTTCAGTCAGTTCGGAGACAGAAATCCTTACCGTCATCCTGTTCAGGCAGGGCAGGCTTTTAATGCCAATGACATGGCGGGCAAAACAAATCTTGCCGCCGGTATTACCGTTGACCGCGGCTTCCTGCACATCCTGAAAGACAAAACCAGTGGTGCAGTTGGGTTTTATCTTTTCAACGGCGGCTCAGAAGATGCCGGAGGCGTTCATCCTCCATTACCACTTTCATACTTTGATCTCAGTGCAGCACCAGGCATTCAGCAAGCCACTAAGTTTGCTATCCTCGATGACCAGCGTGTGTTTTACTACGCAAGTGGAAACAAAGTATATGCTGTGATGTATGGCGGCGCAACCCCGATCATTGAAGAAAGATTTGCTGCTCCTGCCGGAGAACAGATAACTACAGTCGATGTATACAGACATCCCGGTTATCCTTTACTCGACAGCTATATTGCAACCAATAATAAACTCCTTATCGTAAGCACATACAATACAGAAGGAAAAGTTTACTTATTCCCAATGAAGAACCCAGGACTTGGCACATTGGATGTAGCCAATGCCAAAAGCTTCAACGGATTCGGTAAAATAACAGCCGTAGGCCCACAACTCTGATAATTCCTTACCAATAAAAACTAAATTCATAGTACCGGGGACTTCCTCCCCGGTACTTCCTTCCAGAAGCTCTCAGCCTCTAAACAGAATGATGACCATGAATACAAGACACCTGATTTTATTCGGCTGCCTCTTCCTGAGCGGTACCATCTCCGCACAGGCGCAAAGCAAAAAAGAAAAAGCCCGTATCCAGAAAGAAAAGGAGGCACGCGATAAAGCTGTTAAAGACAGCCTCGCAAAGATCACCCCTTATCAGAAACTCCTCGCCAACCCGCAGAAACAGGCCAAAGGCCTCATGAACCTCTATTACATCAAATCAAAACTCTACCTGGAAATTCCCATGGCGCTGATGGAAAAAAACTTCCTCCTCGCCAGCACCATCTCTGAGATCAGCGATAACTACGATGGAATAGTCGGCTCCAAACCCACACCCATGCAAGTACAGTTCTCCCTGCAGGACTCCACCGTGCTGTTACGCAAAACGGAAGTGAACACCATCGCTCCGGCAACCGATAATAATATCCGCCAGGCACTCGACCGCAACAGCATTGCAGCCATCATCAAGCTTTTCCCTGTACAGGCTTTCAACGCTGACAGGTCCGCCGCCGTGATCGATATCACCGACTTTTTCATCAGCGATAACAAAGACCTTTCTCCCTTCAATATATTCAGCATCTACGGAGCATTCGGTTATAAAAGCACACCCAGCTTCAAACGCGACCGCTCTTATCTCACCGATATCAAATCATTCGGAGACAACGTAATGATCAAGAGCTCGCTCTCGTACGAAACCTCCCTCAGCGACGGTAAACGCACCGTTGCCAAAGACAGGCCTTTCACCGCCCTGATGACCCGCACCTTCCTGCTGCTGCCCGATATGCCCGCCAGGCCCAGGATCGCGGACGAGCGCATCGGCATCTTCACCACCAAAAAAGGACTGATCACTGAAGCCGGCAACAAAATGGACGTCCTCTATTTTGCCAACCGCTTCAAACTGGAACCAAAAGATCCTGCCGCCTTCGCAAAAGGCCAACCTACCGAACCAGTAAAGCCCATCATCTTTTATATCGATACTGATTTCCCCGCCAGTTGGAAACCCGCTATCAAAGCAGCAGTGAACGACTGGCAGGTCACCTTCGAAAAGATCGGTTTCAAAAATGCTATCATGGCCATGGACTATCCAACCAACGACAGCACTTTCGATCCCGATAACCTCAAGTTCAACTGCATCCGCTATTCACCCACACCCGTTGCCAACGCCATGGGACCAAGCTGGGTGGATCCCCGCTCCGGCGAGATCATCAACGCTTCCGTATACGTTTTCCATGATGTGGTGAAACTCCTCAATAACTGGATCTTTGTACAGACTGCAGCGGTAGACAAAGACGTACGCAAAGTAACACTGCCTGAGTCCTACAAACTGGCCGGCCTGCAATACGTACTCCGTCACGAGATCGGGCACTGCCTGGGCTTCATGCACAATATGGGCGCATCCGCCACCATCCCGGTAGACTCACTGCGTTCTCCTTCTTTCACACAGCAGTTCGGCACCACGTATTCCATCATGGACTATGCCCGTTTCAACTACGTGGCACAACCCGGCGATAAAGAACGAGGCGTAAAACTGACGCCTCCGCAGTTCGGCATCTACGATTATTATCTCGTAGACTTCAACTACCGGTATTTCAACAACACCGTAAGTCCTGAAGCAGAACGTGCAGAACTGGATAAACTGGTGTCTTCAAAAATGGGCGATCCCCGCTACCGCTACGGAGCACAGGGGATGGACATCGATCCCCGTTCACAAACGGAAGACCTCGGTGATGATGCCATGAAAGCTTCTCAATACGGTATCAAGAACCTGAAGCTGATCATGAAAGAGCTCAATAACTGGGTAGGAGCGGAAGACAAGGACTTTGCCTACAGGCAGCAGATCTGGAATAATATCCTCTCTCAGTATGTTCGCTACGTGAACCATGTACTGAACAATGTAGGCGGTATCTACGTGAACGAAAAACATGCAGGAGACCCTGTTGTTTTGTATCAGTCCGTTCCCCGCGCCAAACAACAGCAGGCACTGAACTTCCTGCTGGATGAGCTGAAAACACTCGACTGGCTGGAAGACCGACAGGTGCTGGAAAACTTCACACTGATTGGAACACCCACCACTGTACTCCGTTCACAGATCATGGAAGCATTGCTGTCAACCCCGTTGACAGTACACCTCTCTGCCATCCGTTCTACAGAGAAAAACCCGCTCACTTCCAAAGAAGTGATGAAGCAACTCTATGATTACACCTGGAGCAAAACAAAACAGAATAAAGCGCTGACCAATGCCGAAAAGGATGTTCAGAAATCCTATGTAAAAGTGATGCTGACGCAATCCAAACTGGCGCCAGCCGCCAAAAGCAGTGCAGCCATCACTGATGGCGCCACCAACGCCATTAGCATCCAGCTGCCCGGTATGCCATTGACAGATCTTATGGGTTGTTCCCATCCTGAACACCAGGTACAGCCAGGTGTTGCCACAGCATTTGCCGGCGCCTTCGGAGGATTTTCCGTGAATTTCCACAGAGCCCCCGAACTGGAAAGCCAGTATTATATGCAACTGGTGCAATGCAGGCAGTTACTGAGCACCGCTGTTGCTGCTACGGCCGATAAAGAGACCGCCATGCATTACCGTTTATTATTACACCAGATCGATAAAGCCCTTAAATAACATACCCATGATGAGGATCAGCAAGAGCGTAATACTGGCGATGGGGCTTGTTACCACCGGCCCCGCACTGCTGGCGCAGCAGTCACCCGCTGCCCCCAAAGCAGATAATAACTATACCAATCTCTTCAAGAATAAGAACGTGACCACGGTCAGGGGAATGATGACCGTGCATAAAGTGGACGGCAAGCTCTACATGGAATTTCCTGTGAACCTGCTCGGCAGGCATATGCTGCTTGGTTCCGTAGCCGACGCTGTAAGCCATTCCGATGACGCGGCAGCAGGGGAGCAGGCCCATGATCCGCTCTGCATCAACTTTGTAATGCTCGACTCCACTATTCACGTGCGCAGAAGTGTGTTCAATGCAAGAACTACCGGCGATGCAGATTTGCAGACAGCCCTCGACAAGAACAATGTAAGCCCCATCATGGCCAGCTTTAAAATACTGGCCACTTCACCCGGCAACCAGGCCGTAGTGATCGATGCGACTCCATTATTTGTAAATGGCAGTGAAGAAATGGACCCCTTCATGCCGGTAGGAGGCTTATCCACCAGGCGGGCATCTTATAAAAGCGAGCTCAGCCTGCTGGCTGATATGAAAGCCTATTCAGACAATATCTCTGTAAGTTCTTACATGAGTTATGGCATCACCAGTACCTTCTTTGGGTTTGTAACGGCGGAAGACAGGCCCAGCACCGTACTGGTAAAGCGCACGCTCATGTTACTACCGGAGAAGGTTATGCGCCCACGACTGAATGATCCGAGGATCGGTATTTTCTACACCGAACATATGCAGTATTCCGCTGCAGAAGATGGTGCAAAGAAAGTTTACTTCGCCAACCGCTGGAGGCTGGAACCTAAGGATGAAGCGGCTTTCAAAAAAGGACAACTCTCCGAGCCGGTAAATCCCATCGTTTTTTATGTAGACGATAAATTTCCCGCGCACTGGATCCCCGCGATCCGCAAAGGAGTGGAGGACTGGAACAAAGCCTTCGAACAGATCGGCTTCAAAAATGCAGTGGTAACGAAAATGTACCCGCAGAACGATTCCACTTTCGATCCGAACAATATCAAATTCAACTGTCTCAAATACGCGCCCACCGGCACTCAGAATGCCATGGGCCCCAGCTGGGTGGACCCGCGCAGCGGAGAGATCCTGAACGCGTCCGTGTATGTATACCACGGCATCGCCGATGTGCTGCAGGACTGGATGTTCATTCAGATGGCCGCAGCTGATAAACGCGTAAGGCAGATGAACCTGCCACAGGAACTGTTCGAACAGGGAATGCGTTATGTAATAGCACACGAGATAGGTCATACCCTCGGCCTGATGCACAATATGGGCGCCTCTTCCGCCATCCCGGTGGATTCACTGAGATCGCCTTCTTTCACACAGCAATACGGCACCACGCCAAGTATCATGGACTATGCCCGTTTCAACTTCGTGGCGCAGCCCGGAGACCTGGAAAAAGGCGTGCGCATGACGCCTCCGCAACTGGGCGTGTATGATATGTATGCCATCAAATGGCTCTACACGCCATTGCCTGATGTGGCAACAGCTGAAGCGGAAGTACCCGTGCTGCAATCCTGGATCAGCGAAAAGATCAAGGATCCCATGTACCGTTACAGCAAACAACAGATCTATGGCATCCTGGATCCCAATGCGCAAACGGAAGACCTGGGTGATGACCAGGTGAAAGCCACCCGTTATGCCATGAAGAACCTGGCCTTTATCATGAAGAATCTGAACAGCTGGGTGGACAAGGAAGACAAGGATTATGCATTCCGCAAAAAGACCAACTTCGCTATCATCAATATTCATTTCTACTGGTACCTGATGCATGTGATCAATAATATCGGCGGCATCTACCAGTACGAAAAATATGAAGGCGATCCGTTCCCTGCCTGGAAAGCCGTTCCCCGTGAGGTGCAGAAAGGCTCCATGAAATTCATCCTGGAGACCTTTGAGGACCTCGACTGGATGAACAACCCCGAGCTGGAGCAACATATCGGAGGCATGAATGGCGATGCCGGGAATTATATGCGCAGCGTACTCTTCCCTTATGTGATGCGCTGGGTGGCCAATATCGGGCTGAGCGAAGCAAAAGCTGACAGCAATCCCTATACGAGATCAGAATGTGTGAAGGATGTTTTCGATTTTGTATGGGCCGATGTTTTGTCCGGCAGGAAAGTGAGCGCCGCCAAGCTCAATATGCAGACATCCCTGGTGAACCTCCTGATCACCAATGCGAAAGTAAAAGATGCTCCTGCCGGTGGCGCCGCTGCCTTCCAGGCAACGGAAGACCCGCTCCTGAAGGAGATCGCTAAACTGGAAATGCAGGCAGCATCCGCCAGTCCGCTTCACGGCGCTGCTACTTTATATGCCAAAGAAGTGAGTGGATTTGAATTCATGCCACGCGTGAAATTCATGGCCACCGATATGACCCATATCTATTATCAATGGTTACTGGAAAGCAAAGAGATCCTGCAACGTGTGGTAAAAGCACAGAGCGGTGACAATAAATTACAATACGAATACCTGTTATTACAGATCAATAAAGCATTGAAAATTTCTTAGATGCAGGCCCAGGAAGGATTACGGCAGGCATCTGTTTGGTAAGGCCCCGATTATTCCCAACCCGTAAAAAGCAGGCTGTCAATTACAGCTTGCTTTTTTTTTTCAATAAATGGCTGTGATGGTACTCTTGCCCATAAAATCAAATTCGTCTCCCAGCTTTTTCTTCATCAATTGCTGCGCAAGGGGAGATACGGGAGACAAAAAAACAACCTGCTCTCCATTTACCAGCTGCTTACCCAATCCGGCGGCAATAAAAAAATCAGCTTTGGACGACTGCACAAAAGCACCCGGAGCGGGTGTATTGTAAATGGAATTTATATTGATGGCCCGAAGAGCGTTCAGGTCCTGTTGATGCGCCAGCAACTGCCTGGCATGCATGTCTTTTTCCAGGTGGCTCATGGCGCGGGAGGTTTCGTATTTATCGCCAGCGGAACTTTTCTCCTCCTGGTTGGCAGCCGCCTGGGCGTCGTCCATCGCCTTGCTGCTACTCGCAATGCGTTGAATAATAACCTGCTCACAGAATTGTTTGAGCATCTGTTTATGGGCTGATCTGTCTTCCATAATTCTGTCCGGGTCTGGTTTTTGAAGCGTACTTTGAATGGTACCCGGGCAAATATCAAACTTATTTCGGGGTATTGGCGCTCCCTGAAATATTCAGCTTGCTCTTTTTTTATATAACTTGCGGGCGATGAGAACCTACGAAGATTCATACAGGCACAAAGGATTACGTAAGCAATTGGTTGAATTATTGCGGGCAAAAGGCATTACAGATGAGCGCGTGCTGACGGCGATCAATAATATCCCCCGGCACTATTTTCTCGACTCGGCATTTGATAAGGTAGCGTATGACGACAGGGCTTTTCCCATCGAAGCAGACCAGACCATTTCCCAACCTTACACCGTAGCCTACCAGACCCAGTTGCTGGACCTGCGAAGTTTTGAAAAAGTACTGGAGATCGGTACGGGCAGCGGTTATCAGAGCATGGTACTGGCAGAGATGCAGGCACAGGTTTTCACCATCGAAAGACAAAAGAAACTGTTTGATGTACACAAGAAATTTGAACTGCGGAAGAAATATCCCGGTATCAAATATTTCTATGGAGATGGCTATGAAGGACTACCCACCTATGGGCCCTTCGATAAAGTGATCAT
>NZ_JBQCGW010000163.1:0-18470 GCF_051955275.1 Pseudobacter sp.
TGTTGGGAAGCGCCACACCCAGTGTGGAAAGCTATTACAATGCACAGCAGCGGAAATACGGTTTGGTGGAACTGAATGAAAGGTTCGGTGGGGTGAAGATGCCATCGATAGAGCTGGTGGATATCAGGAAAATACCTAAGATCGGAAAGGAAAAAGTGATCATCACGCCGGATCTCAAAACCGCAATTCAGCGATCCATCGATGCCGGCAAGCAGGTTATCCTTTTCCAGAACAGGCGTGGGTACAGTCCATACCAGGTCTGCCAGACCTGCGGCTGGATCCCGCATTGCAAGTTCTGCGATGTAAGTCTCAACTTTCACAAGAACACCAATAAACTGCATTGCCATTATTGCGGAACAGTGTATCCATTGGTGTACACCTGTCAGGCCTGTGGCAATCATCATTTCCTGCAACAGAATTTCGGTACGGAGCGGATCGAAGAGCACCTGGAAGAACAATTACCGGGTGTGAAAGTGGCCAGGATGGATATCGACAGCGTGCGTGGCAAAACCGCGCATGACAACCTCATTCAGC
Organism: Pseudobacter sp.; assembly: GCF_051955275.1. Lineage (NCBI taxonomy): Bacteria > Pseudomonadati > Bacteroidota > Chitinophagia > Chitinophagales > Chitinophagaceae > Pseudobacter > Pseudobacter sp. The sequence continues at coordinate 535 of NZ_JBQCGW010000163.1, forward strand.
AATTCGAGCAACAGCGCATACAGGTGCTTGTTGGAACACAGATGGTGGTGAAGGGGCTCGACTTCGAGAATGTGAACCTGGTGGGGGTGCTGGATGCAGACAGCCTGCTGAGCTTTGCCGATTTCCGGGTGAACGAACGCGCCTTTCAACTGATGGAACAGGTGAGTGGCCGCGCGGGCCGGAAGGATGGAGAAGGGCATGTGATGATACAGGTGTCGCAGATGGCGCATCCGGTATTGCAATACGTGCAGCAACACAATTACCAGGCATTCTTCCAGACAGAAATAGAAGCAAGGAGAATGTTCCTGTATCCACCTTTTTCACGCATCATTCTTCTAACTTTCCGCAATAAATCCAAAGAGCTGGTGGATGGTGCAGCGAGGCAGCTGACCGAATACCTCAAGCCACAGTTTGGCCAGTACATGATCGGGCCCGCGGAGCCGGTAGTGAACCGCGTCCGGAACCAATACCTGATGGAGCTGATGTTCAAACTGCCGAAGGATACGGCATTGATCAGCCGCTGCAAGCAGCAGATCCAGGACCAGATTGCCGTGTTGCACCACGATAGGCGTTTCCGCAGTGTAGTGATCATTCCTGATGTGGATACCCAGTAATTACTTCATGTTGTCGTAATGGTAAACATGTATTCCGTTCTCCGTAGAGAGGGCGGCTTTCATCATGGAAATTGCTACCTGCTTTGCTGAAATGGGTTTGTATTTTCTGAGCGGGCCTACCATTAGCCAGGAGAGGGCGGGCATGATGATCCCGGCAATTTTTTCGGCGGTACGTTTTTCCTGCCTGTCGCCCGTGAGCAGTGAGGGCCGGAAAATATGGATACTGTCGAAAGGAAGAATGCTGATATCCTCTTCCACTGAGCCTTTCAACTGGAGGTAGAAGTTGGCGGAATTCGGATTGGCCCCCACGGCGGATACGAGCAGGTATTTTTTGAACCCGTTCTTGGCAGCCATCTGTGCGGCGGTAACGGGAATATCATAATCCACTTTACGGTAAGCGGTTTTATCGTTTTTCACTTTTTTCTGCGTGGTGCCAACACAGCAGAAAACAATATCGGCCTTTCCCAGTCCATCGTTGAAGCTTTCCACGTCATCGAAATTAACCTGTTTCACTTCCAGCTTAGGATGAATGATTGGTACTGGCTTTCTTACGAGAATGCGCACAGAGCTGAACTGATCGTTCTGCAACAGTTGTTGCAGCAGCAATCCTCCAACCATTCCGGTAGCGCCAATTATGACTGCAGTTTGTGTTTGCATAATTTCGTTATTTTGCCACTAACACAGCTATATGCAAATTCAGCAAAATATTTCACTCAGGCAATACAACACTATGGGCATCGGGGCAATGGCCCGTCTGTTTTCCACATTTGGAACTCTTGATGAACTTCAGGAGCTGGCAGCTTTGTCAGACGCTGATCATCTTGCAAAACTTGTGCTGGGGGGTGGCAGTAATATCCTGCTCACCGGTGATTTTGATGGACTGGTGATGAAAAACGAACTGACTGGTATTGACCTGCTGCGGGAAGATGATCATCATTTGTATGTAAAAGCAGGGGCTGGTGAGAGCTGGCATGGTTTTGTGCAATACTGCATCGGCAGGGGCTGGGCAGGTGTGGAAAATTTATCCCTCATTCCCGGAAATGTGGGGGCCAGTCCCATGCAGAATATCGGGGCTTATGGTGTGGAAATAAAAGATGTGTTTGAAGAACTGGAAGCGTACCATTTGGAAGAAAGGAAGATTCTTACTTTTTCGAATAATGACTGCGGATTCGGTTACCGCGAAAGTGTGTTCAAACGCCAGTACAGGAACCGGTTTGTGATTCTCAGCGTGACTTACCGGCTCAATAAAATACCCCGGTTCAATACCAGCTACGGTGCCATCGAGCAGGAACTGGAGAAAATGGGTGTGAAGGAACTCAGCATAAAAGCTATCTCTGAAGCCGTGATCAGGATCCGCAGTTCCAAACTGCCCGATCCGGCAAAGATCGGCAATGCCGGCAGTTTCTTCAAGAACCCGTCTGTACCTGCTGCGCAGTTTGAAGCCCTGAAGCAGAACTGGCCCGGAATCATTGGTTATGCCAATCCGGATGGCACGGTGAAACTGGCAGCTGGCTGGCTAATAGAACAGTGCGGATGGAAAGGCTTCAGAAGGGGCGATGCCGGTTGCCATGAAAAACAGGCATTGGTGCTGGTGAATTATGGAAATGCAAAAGGCGCTGATATTTATGAACTGAGCACAGAGATCCTGGATAGTGTACAGGACAGGTTTGGAGTGGAACTGGAAAGGGAAGTGAATATTATCTAGGGTTTGAAAGCCTTTAATTCCGTAATCGCTTCCTCCATCAACGGTGTCAGCTCCCTGTACAGTTTTTCGATACTGTCCGGGTCTTCATTTGATAAAGCCAGTTTTTCCATGCTCAGCAATAGTTTTCCTATCGGCGAGCTCAGGCCGAACAATCCTGCGCTGTTGCGCAATGCATGGACCGTTTTGTAGATCTGTTTGAAATCCTTTTTTGCAATGGCCTGTGTCAGTCTTTCCCGGTCCTTTGGAAACTGTTTCAGAAAGATCCTGATCATTTCCAGGATGAAGGTCTTGTTGTGTTTCGTCTGCTCCATGAGGAAACTGAGATCGATCCGTTTGAAATCCTCCCCGTCATTTTCTCTGTTGTCTATCGATGACCAATATGCGATCTTGTCAAGCAGGTCTGCTTCCCTGAAGGGTTTGGACAGGTAATCGTTCATCCCTGCTTTCAGGCATTTCTCCCTTTCCCCGCTGAGTGCATGTGCCGTCATGGCAATGATAGGAGTACCGATATGCAGTTCATCACGGATCTGTTGTGTGGTACGGTATCCATCCAGTACGGGCATCTGGATATCCATGAGAATGAGATCGGGTTTTTCTTCTTTCAACATTTCCAGTGCCTTTCTGCCGTTACGGGCGATGCTTACTTCAAATCCGTTATGATGGAGGATCGTGGAAGTGAGCTTCTGGTTGATGAGGTTGTCTTCCACGATCAGGATTTTCCGGAACTGCCCGTAGGAGCGGGTTTCGCCGTTTGCGGTTTTCCTGGTGGAAATGTACTGTTCCTGAGCTTTTTTGTAGGGCAGCATGAAGTGGAATTCCGTGCCCCAGCCTGGCTGGCTTTTTACGCTGATACTGCCGTGCTGCAGTTCTATCAGTTGTTTGGTGATGGCGAGTCCCAGGCCTGTACCTCCGAACTGACGTGTGATATGTGTATCAGCCTGCGTGAAGCGGTCAAAGATGGAACCGATCTTGGAGGGGGAGATGCCGATGCCGGTATCGCGCACGGTGAAACAGAGCTCCAGGCTGTCCTGTTCATCTTTACATACGATGCAGTTCACATCCACGCTTCCTGATTCCGTGAACTTGATGGCATTGCCGATGAGGTTCACCAGGATCTGAGTGAGCCGCATGGGATCGCCCACTACCTGGTAGTTAATGCTGAGATCAGCGCTGCAACTGAGCCGCAGTGCCTTGCCGGCCGCTTTGGGAGAGAACATCACCTGGATGGAGTGCATCAGTTCAGGAATGCTGAAAGGAACGGATTCAATGATGAATTTACCGGCATCCAGTTTAGAGAGATCGAGGATATCGTTGATGATACTAAGCAGGCTTCTGCCTGAGGTATTGATGGCCTCCAGATATTCCTGCTGTACCGGGTCCAGATCTGTTTTTTGCAAGAGGTCTGCAAATCCCAGGATAGCTCCCAGTGGTGTCCTTAGTTCGTGGCTCATATTGGCAACAAAATCATCTTTCGCTTTGGCGGATTCTTCTGCGAGGGCTTTCGATCTTTCCATTTCTTCTTCCACTTTTTTCCTTTCAAAGAAGGTAGGAATATTATACTGCTGTTGTCTGGCGTATCTTTTCTGGCTATTGTGTTTTTCCAGTTGTTCCTGGATACGATGCGGAGGGGCCATAATAAAACTACACCTGGCATCACCTTTGGCAATGCAGCTAACTTCCACGGCGGTGAGTGGAATGCCAAAGCTTTCTTCACACCAGCCCGATGAATAACCGGCGTTCATTACGCAGACGGGCTCCTTGCTGATATCCCCGGCCCTTACCCAGCTGTCTGCTTCAAAAGAGTAGGGGTGGTCGTATAACAAACAGAAATCATCATCGGGTGTTGGGTTACTGGCAGGGTGGATGTTCACAAAAGCCCAGCCAGACCAGGCGAAATGCACCGGTCCGGCGGAGAGGCGTGCAATGGGATCGGTGAGGTTCATTTTCTGATGGAAATCACGTGCATCGTGCATACCGATGACATGTGCATAATCAAACAGGAAATTTCTTCCGATGGAAAAAGCTTCACTGTCGCCTTTATCGGCATATAATCCCTGGATGGTTTCCAGGAACCCTTTTGAAAAGGCGGAGGCACGCACCAGCACGTAACGCTGGTCGTTGATCTCGATGGTGCCGCAGCCCGGGTCCATTTTGAAATCCCTGAAATACTGCCGCACAGTGCTTTCTGCCACATCAAAGGGTGCACGGAGGTGGTCTGGCACCTGCACGGAATATTTATGCGGCAGTCGTCCGCTGCGAAGCAGTTCGTTCTCCTTCAGCAGTTGCTGCAGTTGTTGTTCAAGTTGCTTATTGTTTCCGGACATTGTGAATGAATAAAGGTAAATGGACAATTACACCAGCCTCCGGCTCATCAGTTGCAGGAATTCTTCTTTTTTCCTGGGCGAGATAGCGATCATGGCATCGTTGTGCATTACGGCGTAACCACCATCGGCGCGGACCATCTTCTTCACTTCGCGCATATTCACCATATAGGAGTTGTGGATGCGGAAGAAACCATGTTCGGTCAGCATCAGTTCGTATTCCTTGAGGTGTTTGCACACGATCATGTTCTGCCCGCTCTTCATGAAGAATGTGGTGTAAGGGCCTTTGGCTTCCAGGTAACTGATCTGCTGCAGGGGGATGTATTCTATACCTTCGGCGGTACTCAGACTGATGGAGAAGTCATCACCTGCAGGGATCCGCACGTTGCGCATCAGTAATTCCAGCCTGTCTTCCTGCTGCTTGACCTTCAATGATTCGATGGCCTTGCTCACGGCCCGGATCAGTTCCTCATAATTGATGGGTTTGAGCAGGTAATCGATGGCGCTGAATTTGATGGCCTTGATGGCATAATGATCAAAGGCCGTGGTGAAGATGATCTCAAAGCGACTTTCTCGCACCAGTTCCAGTACATCAAAGCCTGTGGCGGTCTGCAGCTCGATGTCGAGGAATACGATCTGTGGCTCATGGGTTCTGATGGCGGACACGGCTTCCGGAACAGTGGCGGCGGTGGCGGCCACTTCAATATGCGGACAGAACTCTCGTATCAGGTTTTGCAGGAAATCGCGGTTCAGTTGTTCGTCTTCCACGATGATTGCCTGGTATTTCATATCAAAGGTTATTTTGTTTCGATGAGGTCAAATAAGGGTTGTGGAACGGCCAGTGTGGCGATATGCTTTTCTTCGAGCTCCTCTGCACTGGTGGTTATTTTACGCTGATGATGAGCGTTGAACAGCTCAATGCGCCTCATCAGCATTTGTTCGTCTCCGTTAGTATGTGATTTTTTGTTTTCGATAAGTTGGCTGATCCTGCGGCTGAGACCGTTGTCGGAGATCGTTACCACCAGGTTCCCGTTCTCCTTTGTGAATTCTATTTCCAGCTTTCCTTTGTGTCCGTTGGTGAGATGCAGGATACCTTTGTAGAGAGCGCTTTCCACCAGCGAATGGGTCAGGAAAGGCAGGATACTGGCTTCACTGGCTGAGGGATGCACGGTGATCTCGTACTCAAACTTGTCGAAGAAGCGGCAATGCTCCAGCCAGAGATATTCTCGCAGGAGACTGGCTTCATCATGTACCTGGATGCTGAGCTCATCACCGTAATTGATCACTTTGCGAAGGAAGGCCGCAAACCGGCTAATATATTGGAGCGACAGCTTTTTATCTCCACCGGCAATAAAATACTGGATCGAGTTGAGGGAATTGAACAGGAAATGCGGATTCAGCCTGGCCTGCAGGATCTTCATCTTCAGGAGTTGATTCATCTGTTCAATCTGTTGCTTCTGCTGTTCCAGTTGTGCATTCAGCATTTTACGGGTACGGAAGCGGCTGTAGAGTACGATACTTAGCAGTACGCCGGAACCGAACAGTACCAACAGGATATTGCGAAGGGCGCTTTGCTGTTCCACTTGCACAACGGCGTCCATCAGTCTTTTGGTAACGATCTCTTTTTCGAGTGATACGAGGTCTGTGGCAGTTCCATGCATCAGCAGGCTGTCTTCAAATACAAGGTCCTTCACTTCCGTACCGAGGTATTTTGCAATGATGGCGCCGGCCTTCATGCGGAACAAAGCAGAACTGAAATATTCATCCATGAGCGGTTTCCAATCGGATTGCAAAGGCATTACAGCCGCAAAGCCCTGCCGGTGGCTGCTGAGTACCTGCTGCCGCTTCACCCTGATATCTTTCTGAAGGGCTACAATGTAAACGGAGAGCGGTACGTAGCCAAAACTATTATTGTGGCTGGCTACGGATCGCATGATCTCGTAGTCGTTCAATGCATAGGTGATGGGAAGTTTGGGATAGAAATTCTTCTGCAGGGTTTTCACATCCGTTTCCATGGTTGTGTTCGGCTGGGTGAAGGCGTGCATTTCCCGAAGCCTGCCCGTAAATTCCTTAGGGCTTGCGTACATAGGCTCCAGGTTGTTGGTGACCAGCACATTTACATCGGGCATGTAGGGGAGGGAAAATTCCACTTCTTGTTTTCTTTCCGGGGTAATGCTGTAATAGCTCCAGCCAAAGAGCCCGTTGCATTTACTGGCCCTTACCTTATTGAAAATATTGTCGAAGCTCCCGGCGCGTTGCCAGTGCACTTCCAGATCAACGCCGTATTTTACTTTTACATATGATTTCAGAGACTCCATGATTTCGAATTCTACTCCTGCCAGCTGGCCGGATTTGTTGATGTAGATAAATGGTTCGATATCATCCCAGAGGGCAGTGACAGTGCCGCGTTTTGCGGCCAAGGTTTTCTGCCAGCCATCACAGTCGCCGGTGTTCTCCTTTGCCCGTATGGGCGATAGAAAACAACTCAGTATGATCATCAGAATACATCCTGTTGCAATAGCAGAGATCCTCATTCACGGGGCTTTGTGCAAATATGGCCTGAAGGAGGATGGAAGTGGAGGTGGAGTTAACGGAATGGGGGTTTGGGTTAACGGATTGGGAAACAGGGTTTGAATGGGTATGAAATAAAAAGAGAAAGCCTCCTGATTCAGGAGGCTTTTATGAAGTTGTCAGAATGTTGGCGCTATATTTCTCAAAGCCCTGTCTGATGAAATGTTACAATGAAAGTTGCACGGGAATTATCCTGGTGGGGAAATCATAATTACACTTTCAATGATCCCCTGAATCCTCTCGCGCCGTAATAAGAGTCCGCGCCATTGTGATAAAAAAATACATGATCATAACGGCGGTCGCCGAACAATGCGCCTCCGAGTCTGCGGATCGCAGGAGGGGTTTTTATCCAGCTGGAAGTTTTGAGATCAAATTCTCCCAGGGTTTGTAAATGCCTGTATTCCTCTTCATCTAAAATTTCGATGCCGATGGCCTTTGCCATTTCTATTGCGCTGTCATCAGGTTTGTGCTGTTTCCGGGCAGCAAGCGCTTCGCCGTCATAACATACGCTTCGGCGGCCTTTGGGGCTTTCGGGAGCGCAATCGGTAAAAATATATTCTCCGGTCTTCTTATCAAATCCGGTTACGTCTGGCTCTCCGCCGGTCTCTTCCATGTCAAGGAGGGTACGGAGCTTGTCAGGACGGGCTTCGAGCTTTTCGGCTACATCTTCCCATTTGAGAGAGCTGTGACGTTTCTTGTTTTTCTCGAAACGTGTTTGTAGAGTATTCAGGAGTGTGGACTTTTCTTCAGTGGATAGTTTCTTCTTACTCATACAATGAGATTTGTTCAATGCTGCAAAATACGTGCTGTATTTGATTTTTTTGCTTCAAAATTTCTCTCCTCAATTGTATATATGGGATTTTTTTGTCCGGCATCATATCATCACTCCACCCAATACCGGATCTCCAGAAATTTGCTTGAAGGGCTGCCCTCATCTTCGTCTGATTCCTTTAATACTCCGCCAACCGTCAGTTTCTGTTCAGGCAATTGCGTTTCGCCTTTCTGGTGAGCGATCAATAGCCCCTGACCTTCCTGCTCATCCCTGATCTCGTAAATATCATAAACGTCCATCAGCGGGATCATCGTGAAAGCACTGCCTGTGGGCACCATGATAAAACCTGATAGCTTTCTGGTACCATCTGTCAGCTTCGGAATACCGGTAACGATCATATTCGATCCGGTATTACCCTTTGTTGCCACTTCTGATGGCAGTAATACCTGGGATTTGTATTTGGTGAAATTGGTTTGCAATGTTTCGTCAAACCTGGATCTTACTTCGTTTACTGAAGACTCGTCCAACCTGCTCAAGGCCAGTTCCAGGTGGAGAATAGCTTGTTGTTTTCCTGCAAAACCACCGGCTGATTTGCCTGCTTCCGCCTGACTGATCACATTGTCCTTTGCGTGGGTAAAGATATTGTAGAAATGACCGCCATTGTCGAGGTCCGTAATAGCCTCAGCTGCGCTGTTGAAACACTTGATTTTCTCCATGTTTATGTAAATTGAAGTTCTCCGGTAAATGTAACTATAATCCCGCATTCAGCCACTTCCGTCTTCCATTAAGTGATCCATCGTAATCATTAAGTCCGGAATAATATACATTCTCCATCCTGTTAGTTTTGACCTAACAAATCAAATCGATCATGAAACATATCGGCATAATCGGGGCCGGCATCAGCGGCCTAACTACTGCAAAAGCATTCCTTGAAAGAGGATACCGGGTTACCGTTCTTGAAAAATCCGCCAGCGTTGGCGGCGTTTGGGAGAAAAGCCGTTCCTATGTTGGCGTGGCCACACAGACCACCCGCGATGAATACGCTTTCTCCGATTATCCTATGCCGGCCGGTTACCCGCTCTGGCCTTCCGGGGAACAGGTACAGGCTTACCTGGAAGGATATGCGAAAAGATTCCATGTATTTCCGAATATCTGGTTCAACGTACAGGTGAACGATCTCAGCTTTCATAAGAACCACTGGCTGGTGCAGCTTACAGACCTCAAAACAGCTGAGGACAAAGAGCTGCGGTTCGATTTTGTGGCCGTGTGTACAGGAACTTTCCATCGCCCGCACCTGCCGGTCATCGAAGGCAGCGAGAGTTTTATTGAAGCAGGTGGGCAGATCCTTCATTCAAGCCAGGTGAAAGATCAGGAAATACTGAGAGGTAAAAAAGTGGCGGTAGTAGGTTTCGCGAAATCAGCTACTGATATTGCCACCACAGCTGCCGATTGCGCTGCCCATACAACTTTATTGTACCGGAAAGCACAATGGAAAGTGCCACGGTATTTCGGAAATAAAGTGAATATGAAATTCCTTTTGTTCTCCAGGTTGTCTGAAGCGTTCTTCAGCGCGCCGAAGAAATCATGGAGACTCACCCTTCTTCATACCCTTGGCAGGCCCATAGTATGGGCACAGTGGCGGGGACTGGAAGCCCTGTTGAAAATGCAGTTCAAGCTGAAAGCCTGCGGTATGGTGCCTAAACATAAGATAGAAGATCAGATCAGTTGCAGTCTGGGCGTAGCTCCTGAAGGTTTTTTTGAAAAAGTGAAAGCTAAAAAGATTGATGCCAGGCAAACCGTGATCACCCGCATGCAGGGAAGGGAAGTGTACCTGAGCAATGGCGAAGCCATCAATCCCGACCTGATTGTTTTCGGCACTGGCTTTACACAGGAGTTGCCTTTTCTTCAAAAAGAGTATAAAGAAATGATCACTGGTAAGAATGGACAATACCGGCTCTTCCGGAATATCATTCACCCTGATGTACCACAACTGGGCTTTGTTGGATTCAATTCAAGTTTATTTACAACGCTTACCTCAGAAGTGGCGGCCAACTGGCTTGTTCAGTATGCAGCACAAAAACTGGCGCTTCCTGCCAATGAAAAGATCAGGGAAGATATGATCAGTATGGAAGAATGGAGGATCAGCAGCAGGCCCATTGCAGCTGAGTTCAGTGGCACCTGCATTGCGCCTTTCAATTATTATCACCTGGATCTGCTGATGCGTGATATGGGATTGAAAAGAAAGACCAGCTTATCACCTTTCGAATATCTCAAACCTATCAATCCAAAAGATTACCACCAGCTGCTTCGCGGCAAAGGCAAAGCTGCAGTGAAGGAATTGAAGCCTGTACCGGATTACCAGTTTTATTAATTCATAAGCTGACGGGTAGTCGATAAAACCATCTTCAGGCTGGTGAGCGCCATTGCTGTGCTCATCAGCCTCCGGATGTCCGGGAAGGCGGGAATGAAATCAACCGGCCCGTTTCCGGACTGCGGTGGCACCAGTAACATATCTGAAGAGATCCAGCTGCCGTCATCCAGCTGTGTGTTCAGCAGGTAATTCATATAAGGTTCTGCAGGAGATCCGGTGAGCAATGCGATCATCAGGTACTGCGCTGCTTCAAAAGCCGACCGGGGCGGCATCGCCTCATCCAGCCAATGCAGGGCGGTGCTCATGATGGATGCTGGAATACCACCACTGGCCCGCAGGAATTCAAGATTGCAGGCGATGGCATAAGCATCGGTTGCCCACCAGAAAGATGACCAGCAATCCTCTTTGAAACTGATGATACTATATTCTCTGAGTTTGCGGATCAGTGCCGCCAGTGCTGGATCACGTGAGTTGGCATACAAACGCACCAGCGAATTACCGATCATCGGTTGTACATCGGCGTGATGATCTGCCCAGGAACCGAATCTCTCTTTTCCGATAAATGTCTGACCTGATCCGTCCGGCAGAATGAAACGCTGCAGGATAGCTGACAGAGGTTCTTGCTGCTGAACCTGTAAAGCAGCCATTACACGGCATGTCCAGGCTGTTGTGTCCGCGTCTGAAGCCGTATGCCTGTTGTAACCCCAACCCGCCGGTTTTTGAAGGGCGTACAGCGCATTCAGCGCGGCACTTACAGCTGGTGCGGGAATGGAAGCCAGGCGCACGCAGGCCAGGCTCCAGAGCACCACTGAGGTGGTCCAGGCTTCTGAGGCGCCGGGCTCCAGCAGGTAATCGCGCCAGCATCCATCAGGATGCTGCTGCCTTATCAGAAAGAGTTCTGCTGCCTGTGTGCTGTCAGTAAGCGACTGCAGGTTTACATGAATGAGGTTTTGCATATACTGTCAGGTGATCGATGCCGCCATCGATTCCCAGGCTGATGTATTCCACATCACTTCCGGAGAAGCAATGATCGAGATCGGCCAGGAATGCGGGCAGCTGGCTGTTATCGAATTTGAATTCCTGCACCAGTTGTCCAAGGAAGGATGTGAAACCTTCTGCTTTTGCAAAACGCTGGCAGGCCACATCAATCTTGGTGCGGGAGATGAGTGGCTGTAAATTTCCATTTTTATCCAGGTGGAAATCATACCCCAGCGTAACGCTCTGCCTGCTGAATTCACCGAATTGCTCAATAATGGAATTGCAGAACCAGCTGATGTTTTCCTTTACAACAGAAGCATCCCCTGAAATACATTGCAAGATACTTTCTTCACCGGGTTCATGCATGCCGCAATACAATCGGATCCCCCGGACTGTTTTGCTGATCACTATTCCTAGGCCCACGGGGATGGCATGGGGAGAAGTCTGACTGATCAGATTTTCCAGTACAGGTTGAAGCGATTCATCGCCGAATTCTGTAAGCACATCTGCTACGCGTTGCCAGCGCTGTACGATATTTCCATGTCGCATGTTCAGGTACATACGTAGTTCGGTATGGCTCTCTGCCACGGAAGTGCCGAGCCAGATGCCGCCCCACCAGTTTTCCAGTTCTTCGCTGTTCGCCGGGAACACATGGCCGATGATCCGGTTGATCTGTTCTGCAGCTGTCTGCCATCCCATGATCTGCAGCATCTGATCTGCAGTGCGGAGTGAACAGTTGATCTGTTGCGGAACGGTTATGCCGGTGCCTCCGGGTTCAACCAGAACGCGGAAGGCCGGTGCTTCCTCCCTGTGTGTAAGCTTTACGGAGAAAACTACCGGTGTTCCGTCTATACAAATACTGGCAGCGCGCAGGGGAGTGGTAACAGGAGGGAGGTTGAAACTCGGTTTCAGAAGAGATTGCCAGATGGCTGATGAGGGGCTGCTGCTGCCATTATAACTTTCATCCGTATGCGAAGTTTCTACCAGCGCAATCCTGCGCTGATAGAAACTGTTGAGTGTTGATGGTATCATATTACGGTTGTTCGATGATGTCAACGGTGGCAGGACTGCCGGTAATGCCGTTATTTCCGTTAGTGCCATCTTCTCCGGGATCTCCGGTCTGACCGCCGCTGCCGGAAGTGCTTCCGCCGCCGCCATTACCACCTGAACCTCCGGGGCCTCCCTGGCCTCTGGATCCTGGTGCTCCGGGAGGGCCGCCAGCCAGGCCGTCTACCGGGTCTGCTATCACATTCGGGAAAAGCGCTTCAGGATCATAGAGGATCACCACATGCCCTCCGTTGCCACCGTTGCCGGCATTCCCGCCATTACCGCCCTTGCCTCCTCGTCCACCTTTTCCTCCATTGCCTCCCCGGCCATCACTGGCATGAGGCTCGCAGCCCATGCCGCTTCCGCCCTGACCGCCATTCCCGCCGTTCTGGCCTTGCTGACCCTGACCGCCGTTGCCGCCATCTCCACCATTGCCACCGCGTCCTCCTCGGAAATTCAGGGTGATGGTGCCCGTAAGGAAGGTGGAATCGATGGTGACCACGGCTGCAGAAGAGCCGTTGGAGCCGTGGCTGCCATTGACACCGGGATGCCCCTGGGCTCCCTGTCCGCCATGTGCACCCTGGCCTCCGTTAGTGGGGCTTTCATCACCCCATGTGCTGCATTCGGCATCTCTTCCTGAAGTGCCTGTTGCTGCTGTATTGTTTGCTGCCGGGGGCGCGCCGCTGCCGCCTGCTGCGCCGTTTATGCCGTCGTTACCCGGTCCTGAGAACATTGCCATATAATATGTTTTAGTGTGGTTGCAGAATTTGTTTAAACAGGTACATGTTTGATCTGGTAAGCATGCAGTTTGGAATTGTTCGCCATTATGATCTGGCCATCGCCATACACAATTACGTTGACGAAGAATACGGCCGCAAATCCGCTGAAGTGAACGGTTTCACCCGGACAAACAATCAGTTCCTTTGCCACAAAAGCAGGCAGGTCTTTCGCGCGTTCCAGCATGTAATCTGTCACTGCTTTGTAGGGCTGGCGTTTGAGGCTTTCCTCTTCAACATGCCCATGCAGGATATTGTGGGCCAGGTCTGTTACTGCTGTCCGCTGCAATACATCCAGCGATTTGAACCTGATCCTGGACTCAACAGGCATATCCTGCATCTTTATGCTGCGGATGCGCGCACTTGCCTGCAGCTTGCGTTGCTGCCGGAGCGCCACTTCATTTGGAATGCCCACAAGGGTTTTGAGCTGATGGATTGAATTGGGGGTGATGGTGCGGATAAATTCCCTGATCTCCCCGATGTGCGGATCAAAGGTCTGTTTCGGATACAATACAACAGGTCCCAGTTTTTTGAGCCTGCAGATCAGCGGCAGCGTGGGAATATTGTTGGGATCTATGCCGAACTCTTTCAGTTTGGCGATAAATTTTGCAGAATCGGGCTTCATAAGATGTTGCTTGTAGTCCTTCACAGGATCAACTTTGGCAATATCCGTACGCCACATGACAGGCGATTTCTTTTTCGCGTTCATGTCCGTGATGTTTTATGGTTAATGAATAAAAGCTCTTCCGAATGGGTCTGCGGTTATCAGTCGGGCTGGTGGTGAGGGATTAATTATTGAAATGCTGAATCAGAGAAGTAACTGCTGTGGTGGTGGAATAAAATTAGAAAGCCGTTCTTTATCTTCCAAAAAAACGGCATACCCTAAAAGTGTTATATACATGAAAAAGCCGCTCTGCATAAGGCTTTGAGCGGCTTTTTAAGTAGATATACTGACGTGAATACTTAATTAAAATCTTCGTTGTCAAACTCCTCATCGGAGTAAGAAGTAGTATTACCTAAATTCAGCATGGAGCCCATCAGGTCTTTGAATTCGATCTTGTTCTCCACTATCTTTTTACTGATAAGGGAAAATGCACTGAGTCCGTGCAACACAAATTCCATCAGCAGTGCTGCTTCTGTTTCATTGGCATTGCGATAGAATTTTTTCACGAGCGCATGCAGGCCGTCTACTTTGTAGAGCTGCTGGATCTTCTGTTCATCTTTCAGGTTCAGCATCAGGTCAAGTGAATTGCCTTTGTCGAACCACGCCTGGATGGACCGGTATGGATTTTCTTCCTGCTGCGCCTGCGTACGTTTTTTCTTCAGGGATTCAGGATTGGGAAAATAATGGATGAACTGGCTACGGATGGATTTTTCCAGCAGGTTCATCGCTACCTGGTAAGGGCCTTCCTGTTCGCCTTCATACACCAGTTCTATCTTCCCCGTGATGCTGGGCACAACGCCCACCATATCGCTTACCCATACCTGTGTTTGTTTCTCTCCGTTGATCACAGCGCGGCGCTCGGCGGCACTGATGGCATTCTCCAGGGCAGAAATACTGAGACGGGCAGATACACCGCTTTTCTTGTCAACCAGTTCGCTGCTGCGCGCTTCAAAAGCGATCTGTTCTACCAGGCGTTTCAGCAGGTCGCTGATGTTTACACGCTTCGACTGATCGGGCAGGATATCCGCTTCCTGCTCTGTTATGGTAAGGGCGGTATCGATATTTTTGGGATAGTGTGTAAGTATCTGGCTTTCGATCCTGTCCTTCAGTGGCGTTACGATGGCACCGCGGTTCGTATAGTCTTCAGGGTTAGCTGTGAATACGAACAGGATATCCAGCGGCATACGCAGCTTGAAGCCACGGATCTGAATATCGCCTTCTTCCAGGATATTGAAGAGCGCTACCTGAATACGTGCCTGTAAGTCGGGCACTTCATTGATCACAAAGATGCCCCGGTTACTGCGCGGGATGATGCCATAATGGATCACCTGTTCATCAGAGAAGTTCAGGCGTAGATTGGCCGCTTTGATGGGATCGATATCTCCGATAAGATCTGCTACGCTCACATCGGGCGTTGCCAGTTTCTCTCCGTAACGCTCACTGCGGTGCAGCCAGTGAATGGGAGTGTCATCGCCATGGGTGGCTATCTGATCGAGGGAGTAACGGCTGATGGGATTGAGCGGATCATCATTGATCTCACTGCCTGCGATCACGGGAATGTATTCATCCAGCAATTCCGTCATCTGGCGTGCCATGCGGGTCTTGGCCTGGCCGCGCAGTCCGAGGAAGAGCATATTGTGCCGCGAAAGCAAGGCCCTCTCCACATCCGGTACTACAGTGTCTTCATAACCGATGATGCCATTGAATGTATTTTCCTGCTTCTGCAATTTGGCAAGGAGATTTGCCCTGATCTCATCTTTTACCGAACGGGGTTTGTACCCGCTGGCTTTCAGTTGTCCGATTGTAGTTATACTATTCTTTTTCATTAAAACACAGTCTTTCTTTTACCGCTCTCAAAGTCACGGAAGATAAAAGCTCCCAATCTGTCGAGCGATGCAAAGAACGCCTTACCGTTATTGGTCTCTGTAAATTCCTGTACGAACCGCTGCAGATAAGGATCCGTAGCGATCATGAAAGTGGTGATGGGTATTTTGAGTTTCTTACATTGTGCGGCCAGGTTGAGGCAACGGCTGGTGATCTTCCTGTCGAGCCCATAGCTGTTCTTGTAGTAACGCTTGCCACTCTTGAGGCAGGTTGGTTTCCCGTCTGTGATCATGAAGATCTGTTTGTTGGGATTCTTGCGGCGGCGGAGGATATCCATCGCCAGTTCCAGCCCGGCTACCGTATTGGTATGATAAGGTCCTACCTGCAGGTAGGGAAGGTCCTTGATCTCCACGGGCCAGGCATCATTCCCGAACACCACAATATCGATGGTGTCTTTGGGATACCGGGTAGTGATGAGCTCGCTGAGCGCCATCGCCACTTTTTTGGCCGGAGTTATGCGGTCCTCTCCGTAAAGGATCATGGAGTGGGAGATATCTATCATGAGCACGGTGGAGGTCTGCGATTTGAAGTCGGTTTCGCGGATCGCGAGATCGTCTTCCTGCATATTGAAAGCCTCGATACCATGATTGATCTGCGCATTGCGGATGGAAGCGGTGAAATCTATCTGCTCCAGCATGTCCCCGAACTGAAAAGGGCGTGTTTCAGGATTGAGCTCATCGCCCTGTCCGGGCTTGAATGTATGGTGGTCGCCGGACTTTGTTTTCTTCAGCTTTCCGAAGATCTCTTCCAGCGAACGTTTGCGGATGCCCTGTTCTGTCTTGGGGGTAATGGTGATCTCCCCGTTCACGGAGTTCTCCTGGATATAACCTTTGTCGCGAAGGTCTTCAATGAAGTCTCCCATGCCGTACTCGCTGTCTGTCAGCTCATATTCTTTGTCCAGCTGGTTCATCCAGCTCAAAGCTTCGCTGACATCACCGTTGGTGTATGTTAGCAGCTGCATGAATGCGTCCAGCAACTGGTCAAATTTGCTTTTCCCCTGCTGACCGGGATCGAATTTGTTGAACCTGAATCCTATCACTTCACAAGTCTTTTTAGTGGGTAACAATTCACTCACCCTCAATTTAAGGATATTTTGGGGGATGGAGTGAGAATAGTGGAAATCCTGCCTATGTAATTACAAATCAGGGGGTGTTTTGTTTGAAGCGGTTTTTTGGGCGATTGGAAACCTGTTTTCTGCCTCCTGACAGTCAAAATCGCTGCCTGACGTTTTGGGGGCAGCCCCCGCCTGCCGCTCTGGCGTAATTTTGATTGCTTTTTCAAGCGTAATCTAAATAACAAAATAGTCATGAAAAAAATGTTCTTTGCGCTGATGCTGGTGATCCCGGCAGCAGTGCTGTTGTCGTTTTCGGCTGTGCATAGCCGTTTGAATGAGGTATTGAAGACCCTGGAGCTTTCAGAAGACAGGGCAAAGGAAAGTATCGGGGTGAACTTCATGCAGGCCAGCCTTGATGCGCCGGTCAACCGCGCTATCGTTGGTCTGGCCATCGGAAAACGCGCCACAGTAGTGAACCAGCTGGGTGATTATATGAAGCAATACCTGGCTACGCCTGAGTTTGAGGCGGGTTACCGCGAATGGAGAAAAGGCATGGAGCCGAAGGGGTGGGACAGTTTCCTGCAGGAAAGGATCGATGAAGTGCTGAAGGATATTGAAGACGATCTGGCGCAGGTGGAGTCCAATCCTGAAATGAAGACCAAATACGCCAAAGAGATCAAAGAAACGAAGGAGAGAAAGGCGGCGCTCACCGATCCCAATCACCCCAAACGTGCACAGTACCTGAAGGAGATCGAGGCGGATCTGGTGAATTCAGAGAATAAAGAATCCATTGTGGAAGAGTACAAAAAAGAAATGGCTGAGCTGGAAAAGAAATATCCCGCCAAAGTGAATGACCTGATCCGCGTAAGGCTGCAGGAGTTCCTGGATATCACTGCGAGTATCAATTTTGATGCAAAGCTGGTAACCCGCAAAGGCAAGCAGTATTTTGAAGATCCGGCCCTGGAGAAGAAAGATTACCAGTGGAAAAGGCTGTTCCGCTGCGGCAAAGAAACGATCACAGCGGCACGCGTTTATGCGCAGAGCTGGCTGAAAGCGTTGCCGGCAAAGAAGTAGGAGAGTGTGCCCGGGGGGGGGCCGCGAACCCCAGGGGAAAGGATTTTTTGGGAAGGTGGGGGCCCCCCGGGGCCCCCGGGGACGGCCGAAAAAAAAAAAACCCGG
>NZ_JBQCGW010000164.1:0-12844 GCF_051955275.1 Pseudobacter sp.
ACCCCGAATCTTTGGATAAAGCGCTATTCCGGAGATTCGATGATATTATCCTCTACCCATTTCCTACAAAAGAAGAAATTCACCAGCTTTACAAAAAGGAACTCTCTGATTTTAAGCTTTCCAAGAAATTCAATTTTAAAAAGGTTGCTGAGGAATCAATAGGATTGAGCTATGCGGATGTTCACAGGATTTGTGAGGATATGTTAAAAGACTATTTGGTCTACGGGGCTGATGAAGTTTCTGAGGAACGCTTAATAGCTTACGCCCAGCAGCGAAAAAAACCATTCTAACTGTTTGCTGCTATGCCCCTCTTTTTACGGAATCACATTGTCATTAATGGTCGAACCGAAACCTTGCCCTATACCAGTCCCAACACGGGTAGGTCAAAAGTTGTTGCGCGTCCAATTGGAAACAGGCAACAGCACGGCGAAAATATTAGACAGCAATTTGAAACTGCGGTTGATGATTTTAATCAAGATCATTCGGATGAGGACACCGACTTTGTGTATGTAGTTTTCAAATCCCCTTTAGATGTATTACTGGATATTGATAAATTCGACAAAGGGAATTTCCGGCTTGCTTCCTACAAAAAAATTCCTGCCAATGATGCAGATGGCACAGAACACGATTTCTATGAAGCCACTGTTTGCCTGAATCGCCGTGCCGTCGCCCAGTTTTTATCTAAAGTCGAAGCGTACCTAAACCGAACAACCCCATTAACCTATAATGATGATGGGACAGTAAAGGGGGGTGGTAATCCTTTCAATCAAACTTTAATAGCTAATATTGAAGAAATAAGGGCAGCTACTCTACAAAGTTTTTGGCAAGAACCGGAACTGGCCTTCCCTGGCTTAAATGAGGATATTTGGTGGGAAGTCTGGTTAAGTCGGGATGTTGCAGATAATATACAAAAACCTATAGGCAATTTCTTACCAGCCCTTCAGGATGCAGGCGTACAGATTGGTGATAGATTCTTGCAGTTTCCTGAGCATTGGGTGTATTTGATGAGAGCTACCGCATCAGAACTCAGCGCAATCCTATATTCTGATAAACTTGCTGAAATTAGAAAACCGAGAGATACGGCCGACTTCTTTACTACGTTAGAGCGACAGGAGCAAGCTGGATGGATCGCAAATTTAGTTGGACGCACTGATAACTTTTCAGCGCAAAATAATGTAGCAGTGTGCCTACTTGATACGGGCGTTAACCGTAATCACCCTCTTTTAGAAAATTTAATTCCCCAGCGAAACTTAGATACAATAAACCCAGCCTGGACTGTGGCTGATACAGGAGGGTTATACGGACACGGCACACCAATGGCTTCATTAGCACTTTATGGTGATTTGACGGATGTTTTAGGCAGCATGGGGAGAGTACAAATTTATCACCATTTTGAAAGTATTAAGTTCATTAATCATAATGCTCCCCACGATCCCGCATTATACGGAGCAGTTACTCAGGAGGCTATAGCCAGGGGTGAAGTAATTAACCCCGGTTTTAAAAGGATAATTTGTATGGCCGTAACCTCTGCTGACAACATTCATCGAGGCAGGCCAACCTCATGGTCAGCGGCAATAGACCAAACTTTATTCGGCTCAACAGATGAACCAAATGATAGGTTATTGATGGTTGTTTCTTCTGGAAACCTGCCACTTGATGAAAGGATAAACTACCCACTTAGTAATGCTGATTTTACAATCCAGGATCCTGCGCAATCTTACAATTCCATAACAGTTGGTGCGTATACATTAAAGGATATAATTGATCTGCAAGCATTTCCTGATGCGGAATTACTGGCACGAAGAGGAGCAATGTCTCCATGTAATACTACATCTATTGGCTGGCTACATGAATGGTGTAAAAAGCCTGATATTGTTATGGAAGGAGGAAACCTCGCGCTACAAAACGGCGGAACGATAAATCCAGATTCGTTAGTATTGCTTAGCGCTTCCAGGGGTGGCCTGGGCCATAGTTTATTGACTACCTTCAACGATACTAGTGCCTCAACCGCCTTGGCCTCAAAATTCCTGGGTGAATTATATGTGGCTTATCCTGCCTTAATGCCTGAAACGATCAGGGCATTGACGATTCATTCCGCTGTCTGGACACCAGAAATGCTAGCAAACCGTTCAATTAACCAACTTACTTCTTTAGAAAAAGAAAGGTTATTAGCAAACGTAGGCTACGGTGTACCAAACATGGAAAAAGCCAGATACAGTGCAAATAATTCCCTTTCAATGATCATTGAAAGAACTTTAACCCCTTTCAAACTTGATGGTTCAGCAGTAAAAACAAATGAATTTCATTTATTTGATCTGCCATGGCCCGTTGAAGTTCTGCAAGAGCTGCTGGGAACTATTGTTAATTTCAAAATCACACTATCGTATTTTATTGAACCCAACCCAGGCAATAAGCAATATGAGCTTTCTGCAAGCTATAAATCGCACGGGCTGCGATTTAAAATGATCAATCCTAATGAAAGTGAGCAAGCATTTAGAGGGCGTATAAGCAGATCATTACGTGACGAAGGTTATGTAGGGGAAGGAAGAGATCAGTGGATATTAGGTAGCCAGCTACGTGATAAAGGCTCAATTCATAAAGATATATGGGAAGGAACAGCAGCGGATTTAGCTACCAGGAATAAAATAGCTGTTTATCCGATTGGCGGCTGGTGGAAAAACAGAAAGAAACTAGGAAGGTATAATAGTTCAGTAAACTACAGCCTGGTAATGACAATTGAAACCCCAGCAGAGAACACCGATATTTATACGCCAGTTTTGAACCAGATTACCATTGAAATTTAATTACTAACCCATGCAAGTAGTCTGCCTCCAGGATGAAGCATTAAAGGCCCTTACTGACAGGCTTGTTGAATATGTGAAGGCAAAGCACCTGGTTAAAGAGGATAAATGGATATCCGGCGAGGAAGCCATGCAAAAGCTGCGTATAAGCAGTAAGACAACATTGCAGAAGTTACGGGATGAAGGAAAGAACAGGTTTAGCCAGCCGGAAAAGAAACACATCCTTTATGATGTTGATTCCATCAATGACTACCTTAACAAACACGCCAAAAACACTTTCTAATGGAACAGGAGTTCATTAAAGGATTCAACAACGGTTATCTACTGGCACAATACGAGCCAGAATTATTAAATAAACTGCTCCCTGATCTCAAGCCAGGAAACAACTATGTAGATGGGATGCTTTCAGGCAAGGAGCAGCATGATATTGACAAAATCCGTCAACCTCAAAAAGATGTGCCCAGTAATAATACACCAGATAAAAACAAGAAGGACATAGAATGGGAAAGATAGAAGTGTATTTGCACGATAAATAGATGGAATTATAGAATAGTTCCTAAATAATAAGCTATAGTATGCAATCGAAGCTGTATGGAGTTTAAGCAACGTACATTAAAGCAAATCGCAGATATGATTTGCGGAAATTTTAAAGCGGATGAAGGCTTCTTTCGTTATCGCAGTAGTATGTTCATAACAGAATTTTTTCAGAACAGTGATACTGACTATACGCATGACGGCTCCACTCGAAATGCCTGGGTTGCTTCAACCTTACAACAAATATTAAAAGAACCACAGCCCAATGCTACAGCTCCACCTGAAACTTTTTCGAGAGTAATCAGAGTTCTTATGGATCAAGGTGACGCTGTAAATGAAGGAATTGAGCGTCCAGGGGCCTTAGCCTTACTTAACGCTGCATTAACTCGTGAAGGGTATGAAGCTTTCTACGCGCCAGACAACAAATGTTATTTAAGGCATATCTCAACCAATACTATTGCAATTGCTTCACCGAATCCACACCGCCCGTTTTCCCAAGTGGAACTACAAAGGCGTGAACAGTTAATAACATATCTTGATAAATGTTCAGAAGATGAATTGATAGAAGAAGTATTGCAACCGCTATTTCGCCAACTTGGCTTTCATCGAATAACCGTTGCAGGACATAAGGATAAGGCGTTGGAATATGGCAAGGATTTATGGATGAAATATACGTTGCCAACTCAACATATCCTTTATTTTGGTATTCAGGTAAAAAAGGGGAAACTAGATGCTGCCGGAGTTACTAAATCTACGAATTCAAATGTTGCAGAAATTCATAACCAAGCATTAATGATGCTTGGACATGAAATTTTTGATCCCGAAGTTTCCAGAACCGTATTGGTTGATCATGCCTTTATTGTTGCGGGTGGAGAAATAACTAAAGCAGCAAAAAACTGGATAGGAACCCAGCTAGACAACGCAAAAAGGAGCCAGATTATGTTCATGGATAGGGATGACATTTTAAACCTATGTGTCGCAACGAACTTGCCTTTGCCAGATGGAGCTTTGCCAAAAAAAACAATGATCCAGGACAATGATTTGCCATTTTAGTTTTGCGCCTATTAATCATCCATCTTTAAATTCCTCAACGATTCATCCGTAACCAGGATCCTGCTTTTTGGCAGGCGTGGACTTATCTCTTTTATTAAGTCTGAGCGGATCTTTTTGCAATACATCCAGAGCAAGGCGGCTGGGTCACCGAATAGCGAGAATCTTTTGATACGGTCAATAAAGTAGATATAACATTCCGCCATAACATCTGGCTAGAAATAAAAGTTTGCGAACTTCTTGCACACATAGTTCCAGGATTCTTCTATCCATTGTTAGTTTAGAAAACCAATATCCATGTGAATTTGGCGAATGGCCTCAACTTGTGCGTTGTTGTATTCTGTGGTGCATTTTTTGGCTGCATTCTTTTTTCGCATGGCTTCAAGACGGGATTTCACGTAGTTCAATTCTTTGTGCAGTGTGTGGTAAAGGGCTAATCCAGCGGTATGTGCTCTGCCTTTTATTTCCTCATCTGCGGTTGATGCGTGTAAATCATTAATCGCTTTTAGCAATTCATTGCCAAGTCTCTCTAATGCTTAAACAGCATTGCTATCGTACAGCGGCGCAATTTCATCATAAATTTCTTTTATAGATCTCCGATTACCTTCCATGAAATCTCACTTGAGATTGTTTTAGTATTGTTGTAGTAGCACGAAAAAAGCGACTACCGCTTTCGCTATAATCGCTTCATTTTCCTGTGGTGTGGGACGGGATCGAACCGCCGACACAAGGATTTTCAGTCCTTTGCTCTACCGACTGAGCTACCGCACCATTTTGCCCGAAGTTAAGCTTTTCCCCCTATTCCTGCAACACTAAAACTTCATCGTTTGGGGTTGCAAAAATAGGGGGAATTATTATAAAAACCTGAAAACAATCAAATTATTTCAATCTTTTTCTTACATCCCGTACTGAGCCAGGAACTTGATCCGCATGATCTTCAATTGCTCCCAGTTGAAATTGCCGTCGGACAATTCCTGCTGCGCAACCTGTAAAGATGACGTCTCACAACCCTTGAAATACTCCAGGATATCCTCCTGCTCGTGCTCATCCAGCATTTCATCGATCGCATAATCAAGGTTGAGCTTGGTGCCGCTGGCCGCGATGGTTTCCATTTCTTCCAGCATCTCATCCATTCTCCAGCCTTTGTTCTTGGCGATGGTTTCCAGCGGAATGCGCTTGTCGGTCTGCTGAATGATATAAACTTTGTTACCGCTCTTGTTCACTACACTCTTCATCACAAAATCATCAGGGCGGACAATCCCATTATCTTCCACGTATTTGGCAACCATTTCAATAAAAGGTTTGCCGTAGCGGATGGCTTTGCCCTTGCTTACACCGGAGCATTTTTCCAGCTCTTGTGTATTGGTTGGATATAAAGTAGCCATATCCTGCAGGGAGGTTTCCAGGAATATTACAAACGGGGGCAATTGTTTCTTCTTTGCTTCCCGCTGGCGCAGTTCTTTCAGCATCTCAAACAACTTCTCATCCACGGCAGTACCTACAGCTGTTTCCGCGCCACCTTCTTCATCGTCTGCATTCGCTTCTTCGTATAGGTTATTCAGAACGATCGGGAACGATTTCGGCTTCTTGAGGAAGCCCTCTCCAGCTTTGGTGATCTTCAGAACGCCATAGTCTTCGATCTCCTTGCTGAGTAATCCGGCCAGCAACATCTGGCGGATCAGGGAACTCCAGTAATGATCTGGCTCGTTTTTACCGATACCGAATTCAGCAATGCCTTCATGACGGAACATCGTGATATTGGGCGTAAGCCTTCCGATCAGGATGTTAACGGTATAATCAGTAGCGAAGCGCTCGTCCAGGGCCTTGATGGCTTTGAGCACTTTCACGGCATTGTCCCTGGCTTCCACCTCTTCTTTAGGATGCAGACAGTTGTCGCACTCCCCGCAATTCTTAGTGGTATACTCCTCTCCGAAATAACTCATCAGCACTTTCCGGCGGCAAACGCCGCTTTCGGCGTAGGCTACGGTTTCATTGATGAGCTGAGCGCCAACCTCACGTTCGCTGAGTGGCTTGTCGCGCATCAGGTGTTCCAGTTTGGCTACGTCTTTATGAGAATAGTAAAGAATACATTTCCCTTCGAGGCCGTCACGACCGGCACGGCCGGTTTCCTGGTAGTAGTTCTCGATGCTCTTTGGGATATTGTAGTGGATCACAAAGCGGATATCCGGTTTGTCGATGCCCATCCCGAAAGCGATGGTGGCCACAATCACCTGCACATCTTCGTTCAGGAACATGTCCTGGCGTTCTGCGCGCAACTTGGAGTCGAGGCCTGCGTGATAGGCAACGGATTTGATCTCGTTGGCCACCAGCATATCTGCCAGCTCTTCGGTGGTTTTGCGGTTGAGGGTATAAATGATTCCACTCTTGTTCTTCATCTGCTTGATGAAGCGTACAATATTTTTATGTGTCTGGTCTTTCTTGATCTTGGGCAGGATCTCGTAATAGAGATTGGGCCTGTTGAAAGAAGAGATGTACACATTGGGTTCGTTGAGGCCGAGGTTCTGGATGATATCGCTTTTCACTTTCGGAGTGGCCGTGGCAGTGAGGGCAATCACGGGGATGTCCGGGTTGATCTGGGTCATCATCTCACGGAGACGGCGGTATTCCGGTCGGAAATCATGTCCCCACTCGGATATACAGTGTGCCTCATCTACAGCGAAAAAACTCAATTTAAGATCGGCGAAAAATTCCAGGTTTTCCTGCTTGGTGAGCGTTTCGGGTGCCACGTACAGCATTTTGGTGCGGCCGCTCTGGAGGTCTTCCTGAACGGTGCGGATCTCCTTTTTGCTCAGCGTGGAGTTCAGGAAGTGCGCTACATCATCTTTGCTGCTGTAACTGCGGACCAGGTCAACCTGGTTCTTCATCAGGGCAATGAGGGGGCTCACAATGATGGCTACTCCCGGACTGATCATGGCGGGCAGCTGGTAACATAAACTCTTACCACCTCCGGTGGGTTTAATTACAAAAGTGTCCTTGCCGCTGAGTAAGCTTTGGATGATGGCCTCCTGGTTGCCTTTGAAAGCGTTGAATCCGAAATGTTCCTGTAATGCTTCATGGAGAAATGCACTGGTGGGGGCTACATTCTTTGCAGAGCCGTTTGTGGATGATACGGTTGCGCTTTTTGTTCCTTTAACCGCTTTGGCGGTCTTTTTGGTCGTTGTTGCCATGCTCGTAAAATTTCCTTCACACAAATTGTTTCAACAATACCTGCTACTATCAGTTATTTATTATTGTTGTAAGAATCAGACATCTAATCATATAGATCTATGCACCAATCTAAGGTGTTGAATAGGAAAAGGACCTTTCGCACACTATTGCTCCGCAATAGAAATCGGTCTCATGTGGCTGACCCCCGTTAAAGGCCGTTGTTAGCTTGGTTAACGCTAAATCCCTGGTAATGGAGTACTGGTATCTAATTAAGGGTTGCGAATTTACTTTAAATTAATGGTTATGCAAATGATTTAACAGTATTGTTTCAACAATTCGCACCCTTGTTGCATTTAGCAATTTTCACATTACATTTTCGTAGGTTTGCGCCTAATTGAACTATGAACGCTGTGTCTTCTATTGATATTAAATCAGTTGCGCTTAGAACCATCCAGCAGGAGGCCGATGCCATCAATGCATTGAAGCCTATGATCGATGACCAGTTCGAAAAAGCGGTCCAGGCTATCCAGCATACCAAAGGAAGGCTGGTAATCAGTGGCATAGGTAAATCTGCCATCATTGCCCAGAAGATTGTGGCCACCCTCAACTCCACGGGCACTCCATCCATCTTTTTACACGCTGCAGACGCCATTCACGGGGATCTGGGGATGGTTCAGCAGGATGATGTGGTGCTGGTGATCAGCAAAAGCGGCGAAAGCCCCGAGATCAAAGTGCTGGTCCCCCTCATCAGGAACTTTGGCAACACCCTCATCGGGATGGTAGGAAATATGCATTCCTATCTGTCAAAGAATTCAGATATCGTTCTCAATACAACGGTTTCGCAGGAAGCCTGCCCCAATAATCTGGCCCCCACCTCCAGCACCACTGCGCAGCTGGTAATGGGAGATGCCATGGCCGTAGTGCTCATGGGCCTGAAAGGATTTGGCACCGATGATTTCGCCAGGTTCCATCCCGGAGGTACTCTTGGCAAGAAGCTCTACCTGCGTGTGGCCGACCTGTATATTCAGAACGAAAAGCCGGCCGTGCTCTCCTCCGCTTCCCTGAAAGAAGTGATAGTTGAGATCAGCCGCAAAAGACTGGGAGTTACCGCCGTTACCGATCCACAACAGCAACTGATGGGTATCATCACGGATGGTGACCTGCGCAGAATGCTGGAAAAAAGCGTATCATTGGAGAGCGTTACTGCAGAGGAGATCATGACCGTTCATCCGAAAACAATATCCCCGGATGCACTGGCCGTTGAAGCGCTCGATCTGCTCAGACAGTACGATATTACCCAGCTGGTAGTAACCTCCGGCACCCAATACCTTGGAATAATACACTTACATGACCTCGTTAGAGAGGGTCTGATATAGATAGCGAGTACAACCTTTCACAATGAACAAACATCATTACGTAGTGATCATGGCTGGTGGCATCGGGAGCCGGTTCTGGCCCATGAGCCGCAGCAATTATCCCAAGCAGTTCCTGGATATTCTCAATACGGGTAAAACCCTTATCCAGGCTACCTACGACAGGTTCGCTGCCTTTGTGCCCGCAGAAAATATCTATGTGGTTACCTCAGGAGAATATGTGAACATCGTGAAGACCCAGTTGCCCGATATGCCATTGCAGAATATCCTGGGCGAGCCTTCCCGCAAGAACACCGCTCCCTGCATTGCCTATATCTCCTTCAAATTACACCAGCTGGATCCCAACGCTACCATGGTGGTGGCGCCTGCAGACCACCTGATCCTGGATAATATCGCTTTCAATAAAGTTTGTCTGGAAGCTCTCAGTTTTGTAAATAAACACAATGCACTGATCACGCTCGGCATCAAGCCCACCTACCCCAACACCGGGTACGGGTATATCCAGTATGAACAGCACGAAGTGTCTGACAATGTTTATAAGGTGAAGACCTTCACTGAAAAGCCCAACCTGGAACTGGCAAAAGCTTTCATCGCCAGCGGCGAGTTCCTCTGGAATGCCGGTATCTTTGTCTGGCAGGTGAAAAATATCATCACAGCCTTCGAGAAATTCCTGCCGGAAATGTATGAAGTGTTCCAGGCAGAGCGTCAGCGCTTCAATACCCCCGAAGAAAATGCTGCACTACAGGAGATCTATCCTCTCTGCACCAATATCAGCATCGACTTCGGCATCATGGAAAAAGCAGACAACGTATACCTCATCCCCGCGGCCTTCGGCTGGAGTGATCTCGGAACATGGAACAGCGCCTACGAGAACCTGGAAAAGGATTACTACGACAATGCCGTGGCCGGTAATGAAGTGATGGTCTTCGATTCACGTAATAATATGGTACAGGCGCAGAACGATAAACTCGTGCTGCTGCAGGGTATGGAAGGCTTTATCATAGTGGACACAGAAGACGTACTGCTTATCTGCAGAAAAGAAAAAGAACAGGAGATCAAAGAATATGTTGCCGAAGTAAAAAGGAATAAAGGCGATAAATACCTGTGATATGGTCCCACTGAACAACATTCTCTTCCTCGATATTGAAACAGTTTCCCAGTACGCCACTTATGAGGAAGTACCGGAAACCTGGAAAGAGCTCTGGGCCAATAAGAGCGCCTTCCTGCTCCGGGGCAAAGAAGATGAAACAGTGGAATCCATCTATGGCAAATCCGCTATCTATGCAGAGTTCGGCAAGATCGTCTGCATTAGCTGCGGCCTGATCCAGGGCAACAGCGAAGGAAAGAAACTGATCCTGAAATCTTTTTTCGGGGACGATGAAAAGCTCATCCTGCTTCGCTTCTGCGAAATGCTGAAAAGATGGGCGATGGACTCCAACAAATTCCTTTGCGCCCATAACGGAAAAGAATTCGATTTTCCCTACCTCTGCCGCAGAATGATCATAAATGGCATGATCATCCCCCCCATCCTCAATACTGCAGGCAAGAAACCATGGGAAGTATCCCATCTGGATACCATGGAACTCTGGAAATTTGGAGATTTCAAGAACTATACCTCTCTCAATTTGTTAGCACATACACTCGGTATCCCCACACCCAAGGATGATATCGATGGTAAAATGGTAGGTGATGTTTACTGGAAGCAAAAAGATATCCAGCGCATAGCCACCTACTGTCAGAAAGATGTGGTCACCGCCACCCAGGTGTACCTGCGCCTCCATAACGAGGCTATGATCCTGCCCGACAACATCGAAATCAAAGACTGATCTGATATGCAAAGAACAAATTATTCTTCAGGAGCCAAATGGGAAGACATTATCGGCTACAGCCGCGCCGTGCGCGTAGGCAATACAATTGAAGTGACCGGAACCGTAGCCGTTGACGGCAACGGTCAGGTGGTAGGCCTCAATAACCCCTACGAACAAACGAAGTATATTTACCAGAAGGTTGAGAATGTGCTTGCCCAGGCCGGCGCCTCCCTCAAAGATGTGGTAAGATGCCGCATGTTTGTTACCGATATCAAACAATGGGAGGCATACGGAAAAGGCCATGCCGAGTTCTTCAAAGACATCAAGCCCTGCCTGTCCATGATCGAAGTAAGCGCCTTCATTGAACCGGAATTCCTGGTTGAAATTGAAGTGAGCGCCATCATTGCATAAATTCGTGGTATGAATATCGATACCCTCAGAGCATACTGCCTGGCTAAACCGGCAGTGGAAGAAACCCTGCCCTTTGGCCCCGATACCCTCGTGTTCAAAGTGGCAGGTAAAGTGTTCCTGCTGACGGGGCTGGACAGCGATCCGCTCAGCTTCAATGTAAAATGTGATCCTGATCTGGCCGTTGAGCTCCGCGAACGTTACGATGCCGTGCAGCCCGGTTACCATATGAACAAGAAACACTGGAATACGATCACCGTAGATGGTTCCGTATCGGGTAAGCTCCTCCGGGAGTGGATCGATCATAGTTACGATCTGGTGGTAAACAGCCTGCCTACGAAACTAAGGTCAACCATTAAAAAGTAGTTTGTTGCCAGCCGCTCGCGTCTCCGCGAGTGGCTTATATTCAGTCGCCGGAGGCGAACAAATATTTCTCACTCGCCAGAGGCGAGCGAGTGGTCTCCGATAACTAAATTTGCCCAAATGATCACTGTGAACAACCCTCTTGCTGTTAATTCCAAACTGCCTGACATTGGCACCAATATCTTTACCATCATGAGCGGCCTTGCCGCCGAATACAAAGCTGTGAACCTCGGACAGGGATTTCCCGACTTTCCCATGAGCGAAACACTTACCGGCCTTGTGAACAGTGCCATGAAAGACGGGTACAACCAGTATGCGCCAATGCCCGGCTGGATGAAGCTTCGCGAAGCCATTGCCGAAAAAATAGCCTTCCTCTACGGAACCAGTATAAGTCCGGATACCGATATCACCATTACGCCCGGCGGCACTTATGCCATTTACACGGCCCTCACAACGGTGCTGCAACCCGGTGATGAAGTGATCATCTTTGAACCGGCGTACGACAGCTATATCCCCAACGTGACCATCAACGGGGGTGTTCCGGTGCTGATCAACCTGGAGTTTCCGGATTATCGCATCAACTGGGAAGAAGTAAGAAGGAAGATAACGCCACGCACCCGCGTGATCATGCTGAACACACCGCATAACCCAACAGGTTCTGTGTTGAGAGAAGAAGATATCGCGGAATTACGCTCCATTGTGGAGGACACTAATATCCTGATCCTGTCAGACGAAGTGTATGAGCATCTCATCTTCGATAATATTCCTCACCAGAGTATGCTTCGCTATCCTGATCTGTTAGCCCGCAGTTTTGTATGCTTCTCTTTCGGTAAAGTGTATCATTGTACCGGCTGGAAGATGGGCTACTGTGTTTCGCCCGCCGTGCTTACCAAAGAGTTCAGGAAAGTACATCAGTTCAACTGCTTTTCTGTAAACACCCCGGCACAGGTTGGCCTGGCCGCCTTCATCAAAGACCGGGAATCTTATTTGTCCCTTTCACTGGAAATGCAAAAAAAGCGCGACTATTTCCAGGAGCTGATGTCTGCCACGCGTTTCACGGCCCTGCCCAGTTACGGCAGTTATTTCCAGTGTTACAAATACGACCGCATTAGTGACGAGAGTGATAAAGACTTTGCTATCCGCATCACCAAAGAATTCGGGATCGCTACTATTCCTGTATCGGCTTTCTACCGGGCAGGCAATAACAATCAGGTGATCAGGTTCTGCTTCGCCAAAAAAGAAGAAACTTTGGAACAGGCGGCGGAGCGGTTGAGGAAGATCTAAAATTACTCACGGAATTGCAGTAACTCACCAGAGGCGAGTTACTGCAATTCCGTCG
>NZ_JBQCGW010000165.1:0-3150 GCF_051955275.1 Pseudobacter sp.
TATCGTGTCCAATAAAAAGACCTTTCTGCTCATCAAGGCCCTGGAATCGGCCGATCCCGTAAGGCTCAATGCCCTGAACGGCCTGCTGGTAAGCAATCCGGCCGATAAAGTACCGCAGGTACTGCAACTGTTCCGTGATCTGAAAGTGGACCAGTGGGCCTTCAACCTGAAAGATCATTACCTCAACGAGGCATACCGTCACCTGGAAGAAATCGCCGTAGTGAAAGGCCGTAAAGAGCCGTTGATGGAGCTGGCACAGTTTCTCGTTCAGCGGGAATATTGATGCCCGGCATTACAGATACTGTTTTTTTCCATAATTTAACCGCTTAATCAAAACAACCACCATATGGCGGGGTCGCTATTCCGTAAGAAATCAATTGATAAGATCCTCAGGGACGCTCAGAGCTCAACAGACGGACATGGATCCGGCGGCCTCAAAAAGATCTTAAGTGTCAAAGACCTTACTTTCCTGGGAATAGCAGCCGTTGTTGGCGCCGGGGTGTTTTCCACCATTGGCAGCGCCGCTGCAGATGGCGGTCCTGGTATCTCACTGCTCTTTGTTATCACCGCCGTTACCTGCGGTTTCTCCGCCCTTTGTTATGCGGAGTTCGCATCCAGGGTGCCCATTGCCGGTAGCGCTTACACGTATGCATATGTGACCTTCGGGGAGCTCATCGCCTGGATCATCGGATGGGCGCTGATCCTGGAATATGCCATCGGTAATATAGTGGTAGCCATCTCCTGGAGTACTTATTTCAATAACCTCCTCATGGATGTGGGGCTCAACCTGCCCGGCTGGCTCACGGTTGATCCGGCCACAGCAGAAAAAGCCTTCAAGGAAGTGACAGCCCTGCAAGCCACAGGAGTGCCGCTGAGCGGGGGCCAGCAGTATGTGCTCGATGCATACAACAATGCACCGATCCTCTTCGGCAGTAAATTCTTCCTCAATATTCCTGCGTTCATCATTGTAGCGCTGATCTCCTGCCTTACCTATGTAGGTATCAAGGAGAGCAAGCGCAGCGCCAACTACATGGTGATCTTCAAGATAGCCGTGGTTATCTTCGTCATCATCGTAGGCGCCTTCTATGTGAAGCCCGGTAACTGGACGCCCTTCATGCCCAATGGTTTTGAAGGGGTACTGAAAGGGGTATCCGCCGTGTTCTATGCGTACATCGGTTTCGACGCCATTTCCACTACAGCGGAAGAAGCGAAGAATCCGCAACGCGATCTGCCGAGGGGTATGATCTATTCCCTGGTGATCTGTACCATTCTCTATATCCTTATCGCGCTGGTACTTACCGGCATGGTGCCTTCCGACCAGCTGCGTGTGAACGATCCCCTGGCCTTTGTATTCGACAAAGTGGGTGCAGAATGGATCAGTAAGATCGTAAGCATAAGCGCGGTGGTGGCTACCACTTCAGTGCTCCTGGTGTTCCAGCTCGGCCAGCCCCGTATCTGGATGAGTATGAGCCGTGATGGCCTGCTGCCTAAAGCTTTCGGTAAAGTGCACAAAAAATATCAAACGCCTTATTTCTCCACCATCGTTACCGGTATCCTGGTGGCCGTTCCTGCTCTCTTTATGCAGAGCAGCCGCATGACCGACCTGACAAGTATCGGAACGCTTTTCGCATTTGTACTGGTGTCCGGTGGTGTACTGCTGTTGCCGAAGATCGAACCGGGAAGTGATACGCGCCCCGCAGGCGGCTTCAAACTGCCGTATGTGAATGGCCAGTTCATTGTTCCGATTATGGTGGCCGCCTTTATTTATCTTTTCCATGAAAGGATCGTGCATGCCGCAGGTAACCTGGGGAAAGACAGCCTTCAGGAGATCTTATTCCTCACATTCGTGTTACTGGCGGTTATCATGGCTTTGCTCACCTTCATCAAAAAATATTCACTCATCCCTGTACTGGGTGTGTTGTTCTGTGCCTACCTGTTGATCGAGATCCCGGCCATCAGCTGGATCTGGTTCTTCTGCTGGATGGGCCTCGGTCTCCTGATCTATTTCATGTATGGATACCGGAACAGCAACCTGGCAAAATATTGATCCATGCCTTCCTGGTTCCGGCTTGTATGGTATCAGCTCCACAGCCGGTTATGCTATCGCGCCGGACCTGGCTGCCGGCTGAAGGCCAGGAGCAATATCCAGCAAGAACTTCAGTATCTTTGCGGAATTAACTGATTTTAGACCAAGATGAAATTTCAAATAGGCGATAAGGTGGTGATCCTCCATTCCAATGAGGACGGTGAAGTGGTGGACATCATCAATGAAAAAATGGTGATGGTGGATGTGCGTGGCGTGAAGTTCCCGGCGTATACGGATCAGCTGGACTTCCCTTACTTCAAACAGTTCACTAAGAACAAGCTCTTCCCGGAAAAGAAACCGCAGAAGATCTATATAGAAGATGTAAAGCATGAAAAGAAGAAAGTGACCGCCAAAGTTGCCGATGGCGTATGGCTCACTTTCATTCCCGTGATCCATTCCGATGAGTTCGGGGACGATGTGGTGGACGATCTCAAGATCCATCTGATCAACAGAACGCATGTGGATTACAAATTCCATTACAAGCTCAACTACGCAGGCGAATCGCAATTCGAACTGCCCAACTCTGTGCGGAGTTTCGAAGACTTTTACCTGCATGATATTCCTTTCGAGAACCTCAATGATAATCCCACTTTCGCTTTCGAGTTTTCGTTGGTGAACCCGGACAAGAACAAGGCGGATTATTATGAGGCATCATTGAAACTGAAAGCTAAGCAGGTTTTTCAGCGCATCGAGCAACTCAAAAGAGATGGAGAGGCCACCTTCTCTTACAAGCTGTTTGACGACTATCCCAATAAAGAATACAATTCCGTTGATGTAAGTCCTTTGCTCACCAAAGGCTACAAAGTATATGATGCCAAAGAGGCGCGCAAGCACCTGGAACCGGCAAAGAATGAGATCGATCTGCATATCGAAGAGCTGACGATGACTCCTGAGAAAATGGATAATTTCGAGAAGCTGACACTGCAGCTGCAGACCTTCGAGAAATACCTGGACCTGAGCATTGCACACAGAAGGCCCAGCCTGATAGTGATCCATGGAGTGGGAACGGGTAAGCTGAAAGATGAGATCCATGATATCCTGCGATTGAAAAGGGAAGTGAGCTC
>NZ_JBQCGW010000166.1:0-10797 GCF_051955275.1 Pseudobacter sp.
AATCGCAAACGTACCATCGGCAGATACGCTTACCTCTTGCTCCACCCATTCACCGGTTTTTGTCAGCAGCATTGCTTGCAGGGTACCGATGTTTCTGGCGTCTTTTACCTGGCCGATCACTTCAAAAAAGCGTTGCTGCAAACCCGCAAGTAAAGTGTACCTGCCAGGGAGCAGGGAATCTGGCAGGAAGAGGGTGCCGGAAGCATGTCCATCGATCATTGGCCAACGCAGGCGGGTGCGGACTCCGTTCTCGTTTTCGATGATCAGTTCAACGGTGGCCAGGGATTGGTTTTTCCGAACGGTATCGGCTTTGTACGTGACTTTCACCCGTAATGAATCGCCGGGCTTGAATATAGATTGATTAAGTTTCAGATCCAGCTGAGCTGTCGCGGACTGCGCCTGAACGGATGTAGCCAGGATTATATAGATAACAAAAGTTAATAGTAAGCTTTTCATAACAGTATTTGATAAAAGAAAGACGATTTGTAATGAAGAAAGGATAACGCCTCATTGCAAAACGAACCCTGTTTAATTGTTTTTCTGTTTCCAGCTTAGTGCAAAAAGCCATCTCGTGAAGGAGATGGCTTGTCTGCAGTTATTTCTTCTTCGCTGTTTTCTTTTTGGCAGCCTTTCGTTTTTGATAGGCCTGCTCGTGCGGTTGATGGCTTACACGTTTGGCATCCGCCTTCTTTTTATTGGGATTATCTGCCATAAAATATTGTTTTTGTTACTTGCATAAATTTTATGCCAGGCCTGCCCATGGGAGGCAATCCTTACAAAAGGACCGTATTCACCAGGTACCAAACCGGATGAGCAACAACCTTCAGAATCGCATTTCGCGGCTGTCTTGTTTTAAATCACAACACGTGTTCTGAAAGTCTTATTTCTTCTGCATCAGATCAAATAACTGGTAAGCAATATTGCCCAGTTTTCCTGGCGCTGTGTCATCAGATTCGTTTGACAATACCACCACCCCGCTGTTGATTTCCGGATAGAATACAATGTAACTGACAAATCCATAGGTGCCGCCATCAGTCCAGACCTGGTGATTGCCGTTGGCGTGTTTGTACCTGAGCCAGGTCAGTCCGATGCTGTAATAACCGGCATTGAAAGATTGTTTGTGCGTTAAAGCAACTGCTTTGTTGTTTTTGTTGAGCTGCAACCGGATGAAGTTTACAAGGTCGGCAGTTGTTGAATTCAATCCGCCAACACCCTTCATGGAAGATGCAGTAAAATAGGGCATTTGAATTCCCTTCTCATTGTAGCCAACCGCTAAAGATTTATTGTTTGATGTAGATGCCAGGAAAGAAGTGTTGTTCATTTTGTTTGGACCTGATACATACTTTTTTACCAGCTTGTCTATGGATGTGCCATATACTTTTTCCAGAATGCAGGCTAACAATTGTGCTGCAGCATTTGAATGCCTGGACTTGAAACCCGGAATGGTATCCAGTTCAACTTTATGCAAAGCATCGAAAAAGTCTTTGTTCGTATACGCTCCATAAATTCTGTCCCGTAAAAATGCAGTCGAGTCTTCCGGCGCATTCAATATTTCCTGAGGCGTTGCAGGCAGCCAGTTTGGAATTCCTGATGTGGAATTTGCGAGATGCTCTACCGTTACCGGACGTTTGTTGTATTCTAAATTGGGATAACTGCCATCAAGGTATTTTTTGATATCGTCTGAAAGATGGATTTTCTTTTCCAGAACAGCATTTGCCAGGATCAGGCTCACAAAGGCTTTTGTGACAGAGCCGATTTCGTAAACCGTGTTTTGCGTTGGTTTCAGCGATTTGCCTTTTTCCGTGCTCCCGAAATTGTAAAAGGAAATATTTCCATTATTGTAAACACCAATTGAAAGCCCGACTGCCTGTTTATCCTTCATGAAAGTTTCGCCCAGGTTTGTTGCAAGCGAGTCCATTTTTACCTGGCTGGTTTGCGCACTTGCAGAGTCAGATGAAATTAGAAGAATGAATAATAAAGCGGATGGGAATAAGAATTTCATATGTTTTGTTTCATGGTGATTGAAGCAGGTCTTATAACGCAGCCAGAGCATTGCTGCGGGATTCATTTACTTACAATAAAACGTAAATAGTTCAATAATTCTAACACCCGGGGTATCTATTTCTTCAATTATTCATCACTGCTCCCGGACAGGAACCAAAACTGTCCGGTTTTGATACAAAACACGGCCGGCATTTTTCAGAATTCCGAAAAAACGGTTTAATTTCCGCATCGTTACCTATTCAATGAAAATTACATGAATATTACTACCATCATAATTATCGCGGTTGCAGCCATACTGCTGCTATGGGTGATATCGCTGTACAACAGGCTGGTTGCGCGCCGCAATAGCGTGAAGGAAGCCTGGAGCGGGATTGATATCAGCCTGAAAAAACGATATGACCTTATTCCCAACCTGGTGGAAACAGTAAAAGGTTATGCCCGTCACGAAAAAGAAACACTTGAAAGTGTAACCAGCTACCGGACAGCTTCCGTGAATGCCACCACGCCGGAACAGAAGGCCGAAGCGGCAGCTGGTCTCAGCCGTGCTCTTGGTTCGCTGTTTGCTGTAGCTGAAAATTATCCCGACCTCAAGGCCAATGCTAACTTCATGGAGCTGCAAACCGAACTGACCAGTATCGAACATAATCTTGAGTCAGCCCGCCGCTTTTATAACGGTGTGGTGCGCGAGAACAATAACCTGGTGGAAAGCTTTCCTGCCAATATCATTGCTGGCATGTTCGGATTCAAAACCAGTGTATTCCTTGAAATGGAGAATACAGCACATCGCGAAAGACCTAACGTTTCTTTTTCATGATAACACGTTTCTGTCTGCTTTTCTCCTTCCTGTTATGTATGGCATCAGGCCTTACTGCCCAGGAAATGGAACAAGCATTACCCGATTACTATTCAGAAGGCATCATCAATTTCCATTCGGATATCACCATCGAAACTTCCGGACTGGTGCGGGTTGCGGAGCATATCAAAGTTTATGCTAATGGCGATCAGATCAAACGTGGGATATTCCGTGATATCCCTTTATACCGTCCCAATAAATCCGGCCGTGATCAACGCATCGATATAGAAGTGCTGGAAGTGTTGAAAGACGGCGCGCCTGCAACTTATAAAGTGGAAGAACAGGGTCGAAGCATCAACATACGTATCGGTGATGCCAATGTGATCCTGGAGCCAGGGGTATATGAATACATTATCACATATCAATCGAAAGGGCATATCGGTTTCTTCGATGGATACGATGAACTGTACTGGAACGTTACCGGAAATGACTGGCAGCTACCCATTGTAAAAGCTTCCGCCACCATTCACCTTCCCGGTGGCGCCGACGTTAAGCAAACAGCCTGCTACACAGGTCCGGCAGGATCAACTGCTGCCGGATGCGAAATTCAATCTAACGGCCAGCAACAAATGCTTTTTGTTACTGACCATTTATTGAAACCCGGGGAAGGTTTTACCATTGCTGCCGGTTTTACACCAGGCATCATCCAGCGGCCCCCACCTCCGGGGCCCTGGGAGAAATTCCTGGAATGGTTCGATGCATACAAAGAGTATCTGCTGGCCATACTAGGACTGGGCATACTGCTACCTTACCTGTACTTCAGCTGGCGCAAGTACGGAAAGGATCCTGAAAAACCTGTAGTGGTGGCCCGCTTTGATCCGCCACGGGGATATTCTCCCGCAGTGCTCCGGTATTTGCATAAAAAGAAAAATGATGGAAAATCCATCGCTTCTGCTTTGGTGAACATGGCCGTAAAGAATGCCATTGTCATCCGTAATGGAAATTTTCTCGAACGTACCAGGCGCGACAGCAGCAAACTCACATCCGAAGAAAAGGAGCTGTTCAATAAATTACTCTATACCCGTGAAGGCATCCTGCTGGACGAATCCAACAGGGACAAAGTACGCAGCGCCAAAACAGCATTTGAAGATTCTATCAAAATGCAGGTGAACCTGAAGGAATATTTTCTGAAGAACAACCGGCAACTGATCATCGGCGGGTTGGTGACCATGGCTGTACTGGCAGTGTACCTGCTCTTTATCAACTGGGCTTCCCTGCTGGTATTGTTGTTCCTGATCCCTTTCATCGCAATCGGTGCAGCGGTGTTTTTTTCCGGTATCCGCACTGTGAAAGAACAGGGCTGTCTGGGCATTTTCCTGATCGCATTCGGTGGCGTATTCATGTTAGTGCCCATGTTCATGTTTTATGGAATGATGGGGGAGTTGCCTGCCGTATCTGTGATATTTGTACTGGCTGTACTTATCATTTACCTTTTTTTTGTTAAATTGATAAAGGCGCCTACCGCAGATGGCGCGATACTTTCGTCCGAGATAGAAGGCTTTATTCTTTACCTGGTTATAGCCGAAGAGGAACGCCTGAATATCTTAACTCCACCGGAACATACTCCTGAATTGTTTGAGCGTTTGCTGCCTTATGCCATTGCGCTGGATGTGGAGAATGAATGGGGAAGAAAATTCAAAGACAGGCTGGAGGCCCTGGACTATTCTCCTGAATGGTATGCCGGCGGTGGTTTCAGCTATGCCTATATCGGCAGTACTTTCAGTCAAAGGCTCGTATCTAAAGTGAACGAGGCGAGCAGCCCTCCACCTTCGTCCTCGTCCTCCGGTGGCTATTCGGGCGGATCATCCGGCAGTTCAAGCTGGAGCAGTGGATCTTCAGGTGGCGGATCCTCCGGCGGCGGTGGTGGCGGTGGAGGAGGTGGCGGCTGGTAAAAAGCTGCTCAGTATCCTGATTCTACGTTTCAGAAAAATCGGTTCTGGATGTCAATGTGCCGCTGTATCTTGGTGAACTAAAGCTATTGGTATACTCATGAAATATTTTACAGGTAATATCTTCGCTGTTCTGCTTATTTGCATTTTTACTTCCTGTAAAGAAAACAAAACAGCAGAGGCAGCACGCAGTTCTTCAGATGCTGTTTCAACTGCAGGCAGTAATTTTACCATTGCTGATAACAAGAAGGACGACAGCATTGCGCTCACACAACTAATTCGTCAGGCCTATGCCTGGAAGGACAGTAGTTTTAATACCGGCGGCTATCTTATCCCTGCCAAAGCCGACCCATCTGACTCAACCTATACCAGCATGGACAAACAGGAGAATTCCAGCTACCTGGAAAAGCTGGTTGCTTCCCATTATTTCAGTGAAGAATTTACCGGTAACTATCAGCGTATTGTTCATTATATGGATACTTCACTTCGTAATGGCTCTGCGGTCTGGAATGATGGAGAGCTTCCCCCTTTCAACCTGGATGCGGATCTTTGGTGTAATTGTCAGGATTTCCCTACAGACAATTACTACAGTCGTATGACCATCTCGGATCTCCGTACAGATGGAAGAAAAGCATCATTCAACTGGAATATCCCCGAAGGAAACGCTTATGCTGTGCGTGCCGGAAAAGTTAACGGGCAGTGGAAGATAGATTGGTTGATCGGTTTCGATTTTAAGTCATTCACCAATGCACTGATCCTTACCGGTAAAAACTAAGTCCATTAATACATTCATGTCATGAAATATTCAATGCTCATAAGCTGGATGGCAATACTTGCAATCGGATGTCATTCACCCGCATCACCTCCGGTTGTGCCAACAGAGAAGAAAGTGCCAGATGCAGCAGCACCGGTCACCGACCTTTCCCTGGAAGAAAAAAAGTTGATTCATTTGCGCAGTGAAGTATTGCGGGTGGCCATGGAACAGCGGGACAGTACCGGATTTTATTCATCAAAATTCAATGACAGCTTTTATAAACTTGTTGACAACAGCCCGGCCACTTTGCTGTATCCTTTTAAGCAATTACGGGATAGCAGCGAAGTATATGTTGAAACAGGTGCGGGCAATACATTCAGGATCTATAGCTGGAATACACATACAGGTGGCAGCATGAGCTATTTTGACGGTATTTACCAGTGGGAGGGACGCGATAGAATTCATGCGCGCAGGGTGATGAATGAAGAAACGGGTCCTGGTTTCTTTTGCTCAAAGATCTACACGGTTACAGCAGGAGGAAAAGAATATCATCTTGCTATTCTTAACGGCGTTTATTCATCCAAAGATGTATCTCAATCTGTAGCCGCATTTACTATTGATGGGGATCAGTTGGTTGATACGGTAAAGATTTTTGCTGCAGGCTCCAGAAAATTGAGCAGGATAGATGTGAACTTTGATTTTTTCAGTGTGGTAGACAGACCTGAGCGTCCGCTGGAGCTGATCACTTATGATGAAAAAAATAAACTACTCTATATCCCGGTTGTTAGTGAAAAGGGAGCGGTCACTGCCAAAAATCTGGTCTATGAATTAAAGGAAGATGGCTTCGTTTATACCGGTGTGGAAACCGGTAAACGAAAATAAGATCACTGTAAACTGACGAGATTAAAAGACTTCTCCATCTGCGGAAACGGTCCAGCTGCCTTCCGCAATCTCAGTCTCCAGGTCTTCGAAGTCCCAGCCGCAATACCCGATAAACAGCTTGATGTCTTTTTCAGTAAGCGTTTTATTGTTCATCATTCGTACGGCTTCCTGGAAATCCCCACCCACGTGGATATTGCCAGTAACGTGTTCACCGCCGCTGATCAGGTCAGGGCGCTGGTGTATGAAGAAGAGATGCTCCCTGTCAACCGGCCCGCCATCATACATGGGGAAAGGCGCGCTGTGTTTGAATTCTTCCAGGTCGTTGAAGCGATGCTCAAACTGAACATTCACCACATAGCCCATGGCTCCTTTTTCATTGTATTCGGTAATGAACAATACGGTCTTTTCAAAAAACGTATCATCCAGGAGAGAAGTGGCGGTCAAGAAAATTCCTGCTTTCATATTATACGAAGGTAATGCAGGAATGTTATAAAGCTGTATTTCTACCGGAAGCACCAATATAATACAACCATAGTGAGAAAAAGCACACCAGTGATTACTTTGTAATTCCCGATACCTTTCCATCCCTTGATCTGTAGCGGTTCCCAGATTGAATTCCAGTATAGTTTTTTACTTTCTTCAGTATGCTGAACAGGAAAAACATAAGAGAGAAGTATCTGTAAGATCATGCAGATAACAAACAGATAAAAGGTCATCATCATGAAGGGGATCTTTCCCGTGAATGTATCCGGTTGGATCTTGTTGACAGTAAATGCAACCACTCCCAATGCAGAGCCGATCCACAACGTATACTGCGCAGCTTTCGCTGATGCCCGCTTCCAGAAAATGCCAAGCAGGAAGATACAGGTGATAGGAGGGGCGATATGTGCAATGATATCATTGATGCCGGTGAACAGGCTCTCATACTGATTGATCAGCGGCAGCAGCAACAGGGAAATAGCGAGTGCAATTACAGCAGACCATCTTCCCACACTTACAAGCTGTTTATCTGTGGCGGCGGGTTTGAATCGCTTGTACAGATCGTAACTGCTCAATGTGGCAATAGCATTCAATGCACCGGCGATCTGACTCATGAGGCCCGATAACAAAGCTGCAACCAGTATCCCTACCAGTCCCGAAGGCAGCAACTGAATGATCATGAGTGTGTAAATTCCTTTCGTATTCAACACCTCTTCTCCATTCACAACCGTGCGTGGCAGGCTGCTCAGGTCAATCATATTGTTATGATACAGGGCATAGGCAAACAGACCTGGAAGAATGAAAATGAAGACTGGTAATATTTTGATGAAGCCGCAGAAGAGCACACCTGCTTTTGCATGGTTCTCATCTTTGGCGCCCAGCACACGTTGCACGATGGTCTGATCGGCGCACCAGTACCAGATCCCGAGAAAAGGATAACCAACCAATACAGCCAGCCAGGATAATCCGGACGGATCTCCAACCGGACGTACCATGGATAATTTATCAGAAGCGTTTGTTTGCTCGAGTGCGTGCACCATACCATCCCAGCCTCCAGCTTTGTTCCATGCAAAAAATGTGATGATAACAGCTCCTGCAATCAGTACAATACTCTGAATGGATTCTGTGACGATCACGGATTTCAATCCGCCAATGATGGTATACAAACCCGTCAGCACTGTGATGAGAATGATGCTCACGTACATGTTCACTCCGAACAGTGTTTCCAGTACGATACCTCCAGCTAAAAAGGAGAAAGCGATATGGATCACGATGGCGGAAAGTATGGAGATCAGTGAGAGCCAGTCCCTGCAGGCCCGGTTATACCGCTTCTCCAGAAAATCAGGCAGCGTGACCACTCCTGAACGGATATAAAACGGAACGAAAAACAGAGCGAGCAGGATCAGTACCAGCACGGCCATCCATTCAAAATTGCCATTCAGTAATCCTGAATCAAAGCCGCTCTGGGCAAGACTTACCAGGTGCAGGCAGGAGATATTGGTAGCAAACAATGCCAGTCCGATCCAGGGCCATCGCAGGGTTTTGCCGGCGAGGAAATAGGTTTCGGAGGAGACGGTTTTTTTGCCTGAGCGGCTGCCCCAAAGTCCTATCGTGACAATGGCAAGTACATAGCCGATGGTGATGATGATATCGGGAGTCTGGATCAAGGGAACTATTTTAAATCACAACTGCTGCCGGCCTCCTGCGGTGTTTTGTAAACACCGCCTGCAATGTCAACCGGTTGAGTGAAATATTGTTTAAGGTGGGGGATATGCTCCAGGAACAATGCAGGCAGGTCTGCAGAAATATGATTGAAGAGCACCAAATGCTGATGAAGTTGTCCCATATCTCCAACATGCGGCACAACAGGTACCTCAAATTTTTTGCTCATGAGGCTGACGAGCAGGAATTCACTTACACCTGCCACGCGGGTGGCATCCACCTGTATGAAACCTGCAGATCCTGTCTGAAGATAATTCTTGAAAAGGATGCTGTTGGGAACATGTTCACCCAGCGCCAGTTTCATGGGAGCGATCTCTTTGGCGA
The DNA here is from genome assembly GCF_051955275.1 of Pseudobacter sp. Lineage (NCBI taxonomy): Bacteria > Pseudomonadati > Bacteroidota > Chitinophagia > Chitinophagales > Chitinophagaceae > Pseudobacter > Pseudobacter sp. The sequence continues at coordinate 8,909 of NZ_JBQCGW010000166.1, forward strand.
GCGTGAGGTGTGCCAGGATATCGTCGGGGTGCGTGGGTTCTTCGATCCAGTAAGGGTTCATGTTTTTGAGGCGGTTACAGATCCTGATGGCCTGGTCGAGGCGCCATTGCTGATTGGCATCCAGCATGATGGTGATATCGTTGCCAGCTGTTGCACGCACCAGCATGGCGCGCCTGATATCCCGGTCTTCTTCGGCACTGCCCACTTTCAGTTTCATGGCGCGGAAACCTGCATCGATGGCCTTCCGGCAGTTCAGTACAATGTCTTCGTCGGAGTAATGGAACCAACCCACTGATGTATCGTAAGCAGTATAACCGGAGTCAAGGATCTTGTGCCTGGACTGTTTTGTTGCCAGTGCATTGGTAAGAATTTGTTTGGCGGAACTTTTATCAAGCACATCTTCCACGTATGAAAAATCAAGTAGTGCAACCACTTCATCAGGTGTGAGATCGATCAGCAATTTCCATAACGGAACCTGTTTCTTTTTAGCCCAGAGATCGAAGCATGCATTGGTAACGGCTGCGAGCGCCAGGTGCACCACACCTTTCTGAGGGCCCAGCCAGCGGAATTGTTGCGCATTGGCCAGTTTGTTCTGAATGGCGCCGAAATCCAACATGATCTCTTCGATGTCTTTACCAACCAGTTGTTCTGCGTAGAATTCAATGGCAGCGCAGACCAGCGCATTCCCTTCTCCGAGTGTGAAAGCGAAGCCGGTCCCGGAGATCCCGCTATCGTCTTTAAGCATACAAACGGCATAGGCGTATTGCGGGTTTTGGTGGATGGCATCGCTGCCTGCACCATGCTGAAGTGTGTAGCGGCAATCCCGCGTAGAATGTGATTTGATCATATAGAAGATTAGAATCTGTTTGAATTCATCTGCGATAACCCAGTTCTGCTCCCCCACTGACTGGCAGTATGCATCCGGTGATGAATCTTGCGGCATCACTGAGCAGGAATACGCAGGCGTCTGCAATCACGTCTCCATCGGGCAGTTTGCCCAGTGGATGCAACTGATCGAGGTATTGAAAGATGCTCTCGCTGTTGGGCTGATCGAGACCCCATTGGCGCAGCATGGGTGTGTTCACGGCCGCAGGAGCAACAGCATTCACCCTGATGCCCATGGGCGCATAATCCAGTGCCATGGCTTTTGTAAGGGCGTTCACTGCGCCCTTGGTAGCCACGTAAGCCGCATGATTTTCCTGTCCGATCTGCGCAACCAGCGAACTGGTGCTGAGGATGGATCCTCTTGAATGTTCCAGGTGAGGAAGAGCAAAGCGCGTGGTGAGGTAAATACTCTTTACATTCAGGTTGAAGACCTGCTGCCATTGCGCAGCTGATGTTTTATGTAACGGCAGCGAGGGATTAGCAGTTCCAGCATTATTATGAACAGCATCCAGTTTACCATACCGTTCAATAATTGCTGCAACAGCTGCTTCCACATCCGCCTCCTGTGTAATATCTGTTTTGCAAAAAAAATGATTGCCGCTTGCCAGATGGCTGAGCTTCTCCTGCCCGGCGGGATTGTTATCCAGTATACATACATATGCTCCTGCCTTTGCATAGGCCTGGGCGCATTCCCATCCGATACCATCGGCGCCACCTGTAAGTAAAATGACTTTTTCTGTAAGCATGACAAGCAATTTGCATCCGGAAAATGATCCACCGGATGATCGTTTTAGGTTAGTAAAACTAATCCCTCTGATTGCTGAAAACCAGAACTGGATTCACCAGTAATCACCGGATATTAGCAGAATCGGGTTTCTATTAGTTATATTTTAGCTTAATTTGGAGAAAAATGGACATTTTGAATGGTTATTCTGCTAATATTCTACCAATCACCCAATTGGATTTATGAAGCCAGTACACACCACGGTTCCTGAGAGTATCAA
>NZ_JBQCGW010000167.1:0-16050 GCF_051955275.1 Pseudobacter sp.
ATATACCCTTGACACAGCAGGTGCTGATATCACTGGGACTGATCCTTACACTGATCAACTGCGGCGCCATCATGGAACAGAAGAAATGGGTGTTTTACCTTGAATTCCTCCGGCTGCTCACCGTGGCATCCGGAGCAGTGATCGCCTACCCTGCGGGATGGCTAAGTATACTGTTGCTGCTGGCAGCGCTGCTGATGATCAGGTATTTTGAAACTATCCGGGAATTCTACCTGTACTGGGTTTACCAGCGCAGGCAATAACCCACTAAACTGATACGAGTTACGTGGCCGAGAGGCGAGGCGAAGGTACGCAAGACCTTCTACGGAGGTTCGAATCCTCCCGTAACTGCTATTTGCATCGGTTCAATATCATTGAGCCCCAGGGCGATGTTTCTACATCGCCTTTCAAAAGATTGTGACGGACAACGTCATACTGTACTGAAAATTGTGTTTTTTTCATATGGCAAGCAATCGTTGATGAGAGGCGGTGTTTCTACACTGCCTTCTTTTTTTGTCATTTGATGGTAGTTTTTGATAATATAGAATTGTATCTTTAATAGGTGCTTAAGATATCAGAGGGTGGCCCGAATTTTAGAAGAATCCTACGGTTATGGCAACTACAATCAAATGGCGGATCGGCTGTTCCGGCTTTCACTACCGCGAGTGGAAAGACCTCTTTTATCCCCCGGAAACGCCCCAGCGAAAATGGTTCGATTACTATTGCACCAGGTTCAATACACTGGAACTCAACTACACTTTCTACCGCTTCCCGCAGATAGCCCCGCTGGAAAGCTGGTATGACAAAAGCCCGCCCTCCTTCAATTTCTCTATCAAAGCACCCCGGCTCATCACCCACTTCAAACAGTTCAAAGACGTTCGCCCACTACTTGACGATTTCTATAATGTAGCGAAACAGGGGCTGAAAGACAAGCTGGGCCCCATTTTGTTCCAGTTCCACCCCAAGACCGTTTACAGCCCGGAATTACTGGAAGAGATCCTCTCTCAACTCAACAATACCGTTACCAATGTACTCGAATTCCGTGACGCCAGCTGGTGGCGCCAGGAAGTGATACAGGCGCTCACCGCACAGAACGTGGTTTTCTGCGGCATCAGCCATCCCCATCTTCCTGACACTACCATCATCAACCAGCCACTGGTATATTACCATTTCCATGGTGTGCCTGTTTTGTACAAGAGCGAGTATTCAGAAAAATTCCTTGACACGGTGAGCGAACATATAATTGCCGATGACCGCGTGCAGGAAGCGTATCTCTACTTCAACAATACGGCAAAAGGGCATGCCATCCGGAATGCATTGTATTTACAGGATAAATTACAACATGGATAAACCTTTACGCTCCCGATCTTTTAGTTGGCAATGATGATCTCAGGTCTTTTGATGATCTGGGTATTGTACTTGAATTTCACGTTAGTATTGAAATCGACGCGCCAGTGCGAGCCATAAAAATTTGCACGCGGAAAGAAATGCGCTTTCAGCTCCAGCGTACCGAAGATCAGACTCTCGTTACGCGCCCGCAAACCCGCACCAATGCTCTGGTACAGGTCACTCTTAGCCAATTTCTCATAAGGAGGTGTGAGCAACGTGAAATTAGCGAATGCAAAAGGCGCAAAACGGAAATTGATGAAGGTCCAGGGACTGAAAAACACAGACTCGCCTTTAAGCGTAGCACGCAGATCCCCTCCGATCTTTCTGCCGTTGTGCAGTTCAGGGATCCCGAAACCACTCTCCAGGAACAGGTCCTCATTCAGCTCTTTATTGATCTGTCCTGTTATACCAACGTTGATGAACGAGCGCTGTTTCCATTTGGAACCCATCGACCGCAACCTGCTGAAAAAATCCAGGTTGGCCAGGATATCCACATCCTGCAGGGTGGTCCTGAACCAGTAGCCCCCGGCCCTGAACGTGAAATTGAGATAACTCTCTCTTTCAGTAAAATAGTTCCTGGATATATCCACTCCCATATAAGGCCTCTCCAGGCCATTCTTTTTTGTCCAGCCTGCAGTAGCCGTGACATCCATTCCCTCGGGAACGTCCTCCGACCTGCCGAAACCATAGATATAACGGGTTTTATAGAAGTTCTGTCCGAATATACTCAGCGATCCCAGCACCCCATAAAGGTCTGCATACATGGCGTCATACTCTCTTTTGAATTTATCGGGGATCAACTCAAATCTTTTCTTCATCACACGTACACCCAGAATGGTACGGAGACGGTCATCGTCATTCTTTAAATTAAGCAGCTTGAATGCCCCTGTATTCCAACCCAGCCAGGCATCGTAATTATAATACTTGTACATGAAGTCCTCCCTGTAAATCGAGTCTCCCAGGTACTGGTTCTCCGTTTCATGCCATGCCAGTTCCGCCGCATAGGTGAATTTCGTATACTGGTTAACGAGAGGGCGTATCAGCCTTGTATAAAAAGTGGTCTCTTCATCCCTTCCGCTATTGAAACCATCAGCAAAATTCTTATAGCCTACATAGCCATCGATAAAGGAGCCCGCGATATTCCGCTTGATGAATTCCATGCCATACCCTACCCGGTCTACCCTCCTTGTGTCATAAGATAAAGAGCCCAGGAGCCTGTCGCCCCATCCGCCCAGGTTATCCTCCTTCAGACTCACATCAAAGCTTTGCTGATTGCGCAGATGCAGGGATCCACCGATACTCAGTACATCCTTTGTCAATACGATCACATCCACGGAATCATAACTATTCTCCGTCGGCTCTATGATAATACGTGCATCCTGTAAGTAAGGCTGATCGCGCAGGTGCCTTTCATTATCAGCAAAGAGGTATGACTCTACCTTGTCTCCTTTTTTGAAGAACAGGTTATTGCGGATCACATAGCCCCTGGTTTTATGGTGAAAGGAATTAGCCAGCCTGGTAAGCCAGCTTTTATAGGTTTTATTGGTATCTGTAATGGCTGTACCGAAATCCAGTCCTTTTATGATCACATTCCGGATGGGCCTGCCATGGTAGATGCTGAACACAAGGTCATTCCTGATAGGTGTCAGGGCGGCTATATTTTCCCGCAAGGTATCCCTCAGCAGGTTCCTGCCCAGCTTGCCGATCAGTCCTTTTCTTTTGAGGATGAAACTGTCGATCCCCTGCCGCCGGGGAACCGTATCTGTGGGTGCAGCCTGCACTTTACGCGGCCTGGTTGTATCCGCCTGTACACCATAAGTCCAATCGCGGGAGCTCACTGAAACCGTAACCCGTTCTTTTCCTGCACCCATACCTGCCAGGCAGACTCCTCCTGCCAGCATATTCCCGGTGCAAAAAATTATAATGAACAAGTAGCTTATCCTCATGTATCTCCGCCTTATGGGTAGCAAAATAAGCTTTTAACACAAATTAGCTGCCAGCATGAGGGAGGGAGGGGCGATTGTTAGGAGTGCATTAACAAGAAAGCCGCCTGGGTTGAGTTTCAGGGGCGTTCAGGTTGGGGGGCGGTGGTTGCAAAACAAACCACACCTATTTGGGGTGCTATGGAGGTATTGTAAGGAAAGATGGGGCTGTAGTAGTGGAGCCGGGCTTTTTCGCTTATGTTTTGGAGACCACCTCCTCCCCACCCTGAACGCCATCGGCACCCGGGAGGTGCGGCATGTTAATGCATCTACACAATTGGGAGAGAGGGATGGGATAAAACTTCGGGAAGGTGGAGGAATAGCGTTACAATTTTAGTATGAAAAGAAGAAACAATTATCCATTACCGTTATTACCTATATTAAAAACCGTTAGAACCATATAGGCCCCCTGTCGCCATTAATAAAACGCTGCGAGGCTTCCCCAGCCCGGCCCTCCACTACAGCTCCATCCAAGAACTATAAGGTGTGGGTATGTTTTCCCGACCGGGCACCATATGACCTAAGCGCCCGCGGCCCAGGGACTACAACTCAAAGCCCCAACAACCAAACAAATCCACCAAAGAAAAAGCCCGATCCTTCGGATCAGGCTCTCTGCTTAACGGCCGTTTTCTTCTTACTGCTTCGCAGCGCTTCTTCAATGGCTGCCGACAGTCCGGGATATGTGATCTTACCGGTATATAGTTCATTATTGATCAGAAAGGCCGGAACGTCCCTGATGCCTTTGTTGAGTCCTTCCAACAGGTCGTTGCGTACGGTCCATCCGTAAAGGGAATCAACCAGCTTGGGCAGGAAATTCTTGTCCATGGCACCCGCTTCGCGTGCGTATTCCCGTAAGCTGATGCTACCGAGCTGCGTGCGGTGGGCGAAGAGCAGGTTATGCATTTCCCAGAATTTTCCTTCCTGGGCCGCTCCAACACTGGCTTCCGCGGCTTTCTGCGCGCGCTGGTGCACCTGGGTGAGCGGGAAGTGACGGAAATTGAATCTCACTTTACCTTCATAGGTGTCCAGGATTTTTTTCACTACTTCATGGGCCTTTGCACAGGGCTCACTCTCGTAGTCTCCAAATTCCACCAGGGATACGGGCGCATCTGCGGCCCCTACCCAGATGTCTTTGGGAGGTTTGATCTCGATGATCTTTGGTTTGTTGTTTGCTGCCATATGATTGTGTCTCCTTTTTTATTAGTTCACAGGATTTCCGGCAACAGTAGGTTGGTTAGTTATATAACATTTATTAAGATGATGTTGTTCGTGGGCAGGTTGCACAAAAACAGCAATGTCATCCCGCAACGGCGGAATGACATTGCTGTTCAGCACTTAAGGCTGTTTATTTGGAAGCCGCTTTTTCTATTTTATCGTCCTGCGGCTTTGAATTGGCTTCGTTACGGAACACTACTACCCCATCGAACACATCTACCAGTACCGGTTGCGATTTATCTACATCTCCCGCCAGGATCCTGCGGCTGAGCTGGTTCACGATCTCTTTCTGCACCAGTCTTTTCAGCGGTCTGGCGCCGAACTGTGGATCGAAACCATTTTCAGCCAGGTAATCGATGGCGTACTCACTGAACTGAAGATTGATGCCATTCTGGGCAACCAGTCTCTTCAGGTTGTTGAGCTGGATATGGATGATGCCTTTTATTTCTTTCTTCAGCAGTGGCTGGAACATGATGATCTCATCCACGCGGTTGAGGAACTCGGGACGGATCGTTTCCCTGAGCAGTCCCATCACATCGCCTTTGGCTTTCTCAGTCACTTCATCCCGGTTCTTTTCAGTAACATTTTCAAATGCTTCCTGGATGATATTGCTACCGATATTGCTGGTCATGATGATGATGGTATTCTTGAAGTTCACGATCCGGCCTTTGTTATCGGTGAGCCTTCCATCGTCCAGCACCTGCAACAGGATATTCCATACATCGGGATGTGCTTTTTCGATCTCGTCGAGCAGCACAACGCTGTAGGGTTTGCGGCGAACGGCTTCGGTAAGCTGACCGCCTTCATCGTATCCAACATATCCGGGAGGGGCACCTACCAGTCGGGACACGGAATGTTTCTCCTGGTATTCACTCATATCGATGCGCGTCATCATGCTTTCATCATCGAAGAGGTATTCTGCCAGCGCTTTCGCCAGCTCTGTTTTACCAACACCGGTAGTACCCAGGAAAATGAAGGAGCCGATGGGCTTTTTGGGATCCTGGAGGCCGGCGCGGCTTCTGCGGATGGCATCAGCAACGGCTGTGATGGCTTCTTCCTGTCCTACCACGCGTTGGTGCAGGTGGTCTTCCAGTTGAAGGAGTTTCTCTTTCTCGCTTTGCATCATGCGGGTAACGGGGATACCGGTGGCTTTGGCAACGGTTTCCGCAATATCTTCTGCATCCACTTCTTCTTTCAGCATTCTCTTTTCATTGATGCCTGCCAGTTCTTCCGAATACTTTGCGATCACCTGTTCCTGCTCTTTCACTTTGCCATAGCGGATCTCAGCAACCTTGCCATAGTCGCCGTTACGCTCAGCGCGTTCGGCTTCCTGCTTAAGGGTTTCGATGCTGGCTTTGGCGCTCTGCACTTTTTCCACGATCTCTTTCTCTTCTTTCCACTTGGCGCGCAGCGTATCACGCTCTACGCTGAGGTTGGCGATCTCGGTATTGAGCTCATGTAATTTCTCTTCGTCGTTTTCGCGTTTGATAGCCTCGCGTTCGATCTCCAGCTGGCGGATCTGGCGCTCCTGGCGATCCAGTTCTTCCGGCATACTGTTCATTTCAAGGCGCAGTTTTGCGGCGCTTTCATCGATCAGATCGATGGCTTTATCGGGCAGGAAACGATCGGTGATATAGCGGTGTGATAATTCAACCGCTGCTATGATGGCTTCATCCTTGATGCGAACATGGTGATAGGTCTCATACCTGTCTTTCAGTCCGCGGAGGATGGAGATGGTGTCTTCCACTGTGGGCTCTTCGATCATCACTTTCTGGAAGCGGCGTTCGAGGGCTTTGTCCTTTTCAAAGAATTTCTGGTATTCGTTGAGCGTGGTGGCTCCGATGGCACGGAGCTCTCCGCGGGCGAGTGCAGGCTTGAGGATATTGGCTGCATCCATGGCACCTTCGCCGCCGCCGGCTCCCACCAGGGTATGGATCTCGTCGATGAAGAGGATGATCTCTCCGTCGCTGCCGGTCACTTCTTTGATAACGCCTTTCAGCCTTTCTTCAAATTCACCTTTGTATTTGGCGCCGGCGATGAGTTGCCCCATGTCCAGTGCATAGATGATCTTGCTGCGAAGGTTTTCAGGAACATCGCCATTGATGATACGGTGTGCGAGCCCTTCCACGATGGCTGTTTTACCAACACCGGGCTCACCCACCAGGATGGGGTTGTTCTTGCTGCGGCGGCTGAGGATATGCAGGGTCCTGCGGATCTCTTCATCCCGGCCGATCACGGGATCGAGCTTACCGGCACGGGCCGCTTCGTTGAGGTTCTTCGCGTATTTATTGAGAGCATTGAATTGCGTGTCCTGTGTCTGGCTTTTGATGGTATCGCCTTTGCGGAGCTCTTTGATGGCGGCGGTGAGACCGTTCTCGGTGAGGCCGGCATCTTTGAGCAGTTTGGCGGCATTGTCGTTGCCTTGCAGGATAGCCAGGAGCAGGTGCTCCACGCTCACGAATTCATCGTTGAACTGCTTGAGCACGGCGCCTGCACGCAGTACGGCGTTATTGGCATCACGACCGATCATCTGGGCCGGCGTAACGCCACCTGATGTTTTCGGCAAGCGGTCGATGCTTTCCTGGAGTTTTGTGTCCAGAACATTCACCGTTACATTGTTCTTTTTGAGCAGGTAATCCACAGGGGAATCTTCCTGGTCGAGCAGGCTTTTGAGCAGGTGCTCTGTTTCTATATTCACACTATTATTATTGAAAGCGATCTGTTGCGCCTGCGCGATCGCTTCCTGTGCTTTGATGGTAAAATTGTTCAGATTCATATATTCCCTCCTTTTGATGCCGGTCAGCGTTGAGAGCCTGAGCGGCTTTATTATAGCAGCAAATGATAAACCAGCCCCTGCAATCCCGCATTTATGTCATTAAAAATCAATAAAATCTGCCTGAAATGCAGTGCTTTGCAAAAACTGCTGCAATAGTTGCAGAAGAATATCCGTTTGCTGTTGGGTGATTAACAGCATTACCATCGTTAGTGTTTTTAAAATATCTTTAAAGCATAGAACAGTTAGCCCTAATTCCTGAAAATATGTTAGCAAGAATCAGCTTTATCTGCCTCTTCATGCTGCAACTGCATGTTGCATTAGCCCAGCCTGATCTCTCCGGTGCAGGATCCCTTCTCGAAAAAAACCAGAAAGCCCTTGGCAAAACCGTTGCCCTTGTCTGGAAAGATGGCAAGATCATCTACCAGAAAGAGATCGGTGCAGACTTCAACGCCAAATCCCCGGCCCCTGTAGCAGCTTCCACGCAGTGGCTGACCGCAGCAGTGGTAATGACATTCGTGGATGAGGGCAGGATCTCCCTCGACGATCCCGTTGGCAAATACATCCCCGCTTTCAATAAGTACATGAAAAGTTATCTCACGGTGAGGCAATGCCTCACCCATCTGACTGGCTTTGAGCGGGAAAAAGGACTAAGTGCCAAACTCGGTTTCGGCCGCAAATACCAGACCCTGGAAGACCAGGTGAACGACCTCGCTTCCAAGGAAATCAGCAATAATGCCGGTGAAGCTTATTTCTATGGCAATTACGGTCCGGCCATTGCCGCGAGGGTGATTGAAATAGTTGGCAAGAAAGCCTTTGAACGCCTGGCAGCGGAGCGTGTATTCAGGCCCTGCAAAATGCGCAATACCAATTTTGGTTTCGATGGCAAGAGTCCCAACCCGGGTTTCGGTGCGCAGTCTACCGCTAACGACTACCTGAACTTCCTGGTGATGCTGCTCAATGGCGGCAGTTTTGAAGGCAAGAAAGTATTGAGTGAAGAGGCCATTAAAGAACTGCATCGCGCACAACTGGGATCAGAGCCGGTGAAATACAAGCCTGAAGCCGTTGCGCAATTTGATGTTACGCTGGGCGCATATGTGCAGGAGAAAGATGCAGCAGGCAATAACAAAGTGATCAGTTGCCCATCGCTCGGCGGCACCTGGCCGTATATCGACTTCTGCAGGAAATATGCAGCTATCATTTTTGTGGAAGAAGCAAAGAACGAAGTGAAGAAAGACATCGCCCTTCAATTCAAGGAAAAAGTGGATGAAGCGCTGGGCGAATGCCAATAATTGCAAGTAATATGTAGTCGGAGAGCTGGCAGTCGCCCGCGTCCCCGCGGGTTACCGGGCACTGCGAAAAAAACGGGGGCTGGCTTTTAAAGGCCAGCCCCTCTTTATTCGAAGAAGAAGAAGAAACTTTTATTACCAGAACCGCACGTAGATGGCGGCGATGATACCCAGGATCACCAGGATCATGGCCATCATCCCAGGCGATACCCTGAACATGCTCTTATCGTACTGAGTGGCTTTGGGATTGTGCTTACCGGCAGGGTCGAGCAATGAGATCACGGCCATGGCCGCCACCGTGATGAAGAATACCCAGCCCATGCTGGTGAGGAAGGGGATCTCGTAAATGCCATTGTTATCCGGGTTGGGATAAGCAGTGTACATCCAGGTATCGTTCCCGAACCATTTGGGCAGGTAGCCATTGAACAGAACGGAGAGCAGGAAGCCTCCCACGATGCCTACTACAGCTGCAAGGGACGTAGTGCGCTTCCAGAAGAATCCGAGCAGGAACACGGCGAAGATGCCGGGTGATACAAAGCCGGTGTACTTCTGGATGAAATTGAAACCTCCTTCGCCGCCGATATTCAGCCAGTCGTTCCAGGTGAACATGATGGCAATGATCATGGCCAGCAGCACAGTGAGCCTGCCAGTCCATACCAGTTTCTTTTCAGAAGCGTTGGCGCTTACATATTTTTTGTAGATATCCAGCGTAAAGATGGTGGAGATACTGTTTGCCTTTCCGGCAAGTGAAGCCACGATGGCTGCTGTTAGCGCCGCCATGGACAAACCTCTCAGCCCTTCAGGCAGGAAGCCCAGAACCGCAGAGTAAGCATTGTCTGCCCTCACTTTTCCACCAATGTCCATTGCCTGGGACACATCCTGGTTGCCATTTACATAGAGCACATAAGCAGCGATGCCGGGAAGCACCACAATGATCGGCATCATTACTTTCAGGAAGGCTGCAAAGAGGATACCCTTACGGGCTGTCTGTAGATCCGCACCCAGTGCGCGCTGTGTGATATACTGGTTACAACCCCAGTAGTTGAGGTTGGCCACCCACTGACCACCGAGCAGCATGGCGATACCCGGAAGACTGAGGTAATTTTTTATCTGGGCCTCGGAAGCGGTTTCCGTGGGTTTGTCGAATATCATATCGAAATGCTCGGGCGCTTTCTGGAACAGCTGGTTGATGCCGGCCAGCACATCCTTGCCGAAACCGAAATGCTCGCTTACTTTGGTGAGGGCCAGGTAAGTGGCAGCCAGACCGCCGATCACCAGGAAGATAACCTGGATCACATCGGTATAACCGATCACTTTCATACCTCCTAACGTGATCACCAGAGCGAAGATGGCCAGCAGGATCATGATGAGGTGGAAATATCCACCGCCCGCCAGGTTGTTGATTGCGATTGCGCCGAGGAATAAGATCGAAGTAAGATTGACGAATACGTAGAGGAAGAGCCAGAAGATGGCCATCAGCAAGGCCACATGCTCATTATACCGCTGCTTCAGGAACTGAGGCATGGTAAAAATGCGGTTCTTGAGGTAGATAGGCATGAAGAAGACAGCCACGATGATCAGACAGATAGCCGCCAGCCACTCGTAGGCAGAAATGGCCAGTCCCATGGAAAAGCCGCTGCCGCTCATTCCGATGAACTGCTCCGCAGAGATATTGCTCGCGATCATCGAAGCGCCGATGGCCCACCAGGTAAGAGCGCCCTCAGCCAGGAAAAAACTTTTGGAATCATTCTCTTTAGACTGGCGTTTCTTGTAAACCCAGTAACCGTATCCGGCCACAATGAAGAAGTAGATCAGAAAAACAAGATAATCACCTGTCCCCAGTTTATTGTTCATATAAGCAATCGTTTAGGGTGAAGGAACTAAAGTAGGAAAAAACAGTCATTTTATGCAAACGATTACATAAAATTTTTAGTCCATCCGGGAGCCTTCCCGTTCCTGCTCTCAACATCGCCTGAAACCTTGTACCTTGCAGTTGCGTCCAAACGCTTCATGAGCCCCGTTGAAAAACATACCATGATCATCAAGGCAGCCGCAACCCGGCTGGGTTTCAGCTATTGCGGTATCGCTCAGGCGCAGCCGCTGGATGAGGATGCCCGCCGCCTGGAAGCGTGGCTGAACAAGGGCATGCATGGCGGCATGAAGTATATGGAGAATCATTTTGAGCTGCGGGTCAACCCGGCAAAACTGGTCCCAGGTGCCCGCAGCGTGATCACCATGCTGATGAACTACTACCCGCAACAGCTGCAGACGGAAGAGGCAGTTAAGATCTCCAAATACGCCTACGGCAAGGATTACCATGAAGTGATCCGCGCCAAACTGAACCAGTTGCTGGCCATCATGAATGATGAGATCGGGGAAGTAACAGGAAGAGGATTTGTTGATTCGGCCCCCGTAATGGAAAGAAGCTGGGCGCAGCGGAGCGGACTGGGATGGATCGGCCGCAACGGAAACCTCATCAACAAACAACAGGGTTCTTTCTTTTTTATCGCCACCCTGATCGTTGACCTGCCTTTGTTGTATGATGATCCCATTGCAAAAGATTATTGCGGCACCTGCCGTAAATGCATCGACGCCTGCCCCACGGATGCGATCCAGGAAAACAAAGTGATCGACGGCAGCAAATGCATTTCCTATTTTACCATCGAACTGAAAGAGATGCTGATCCCTGAGGAGATGCAGGGGAAATTTGACGACTGGATGTTCGGCTGCGATACCTGCCAGGATGTTTGTCCCTGGAACCGCTTTTCTGTATCCACCTCCGAGCCTGAATTCACACCCATTCCCGAGTTACTTGAATTCTCCATCAATAACTGGGAAGAACTGACGGAAGAGAATTTCAAGAAGATCTTCCGCCACTCACCGCTGAAGCGCGCCAAATTCGACGGCATCCGCCGTAACCTGCGCTTCATTCAGCAATAGCTTTTATTTTTTGAGGAATACCTTCGCCCCCACTCCAAACTGCCAGAGGTGCTGACCTCCGGAGAGATCGCTCTTGAGCAGGTTGCTGAGCTGGTACTTGATGGTCGGACCGATCCAGACCGGGTGATTGCTTTCACCAAAGAGTTCCACATTCACACCAGCCGTAATACCAGCCTGCGTTTTATTGAAATACCTGAAGTCTTTGTAGTATACATCATTGCTTCCATCATAATGCAGGGCATTGGTGGACAGGAGTTGTGCAATGGAGAGACCACCATCCAGGATCAGTGGTAACTGGTCTTCACCCGTCATCCTCCAGTGGATCTTCACCGGTATTTCAATGAAGTGATATTTATTGGTGTAGTCATGCATGCTTGACCAACCTGGCGAAGTTGAAGCCATTATATTCTGCGGATTCAGTGCAAAGCTGCTGCTCCTGCCCTGCCAGTAACCATATACCACCTGGTCATAATTGGCATTGCTTACGGAGATGGCGTTACGGAAGTAATTGCCCACCTGCGTTTCCTGGCTGAAATAGCTGTACTGGATACCTGCGGACAGACTTACCCTGTTGCTGATCTTTTTCTGGGCAAAACCACCTGCCGACCATGACAATCCCATTTTAAGGGAAGCCGGTTTATTGGGTGGGAGTTGTGTAAAACCTGCCGGACCACCCAGGCTGCTGTTGGCACCGGGAGCGGGACTGGATTGCGCCAGGTCTTCCTGCTCCGTATTCTTTTTATCGAGCAGACTGAAGGGGCTTCCCTTTGAAATATGTGAAGCGCCGGCCTCTGCTACAATACCAAAGCTCCAGGTGGAAGGCTTGCGCTTAGGCGGCTCCGGTAGTTTGTTTGCTTTGGATGGCTTGTTTTCTTTTTTGGCTGTTAGCACGGGTTTCAGCGGGGTAAGGGGCTGGGCCTGCATATTGGAAGAATCCCGGATCACAACTTTTTGTGGCTCCGGATCTGATTGCGCCACATCATTTGTAGAATCAACTGCAGGTACAGAAGCCTGATGGTTCACCGGATCATTCTTTGCCATCTGATCCTCAGAATTGGCCACGGTAGGTTTACCTGAAGGTTTAACGCCTGCACTGGCCGTTACACCGGTTCCTTTTTTGTTGGAAGGTCCACTCGCTCTTTTATTTCCGGCTGCCGTTCTGATACCGGATGTTTTATTTCCATTCGGACCGTTGCCTACCAGCTCATTCTTCGGTTGTGGCTTCCTGTTAGTTACTACAGGTGCACCGTTCGTTTCCGCCTGTTCATTGACAGATGACCGTGCAGCCGGAGCTACAACAGGCTGCTTTGCAGCCAGGGTTTTGTTTTCATTCAAACCCGGCTTTGTGGTGGGCTGTGCGCCTGGTTCCGGTGTTTGTATAGCAGTATGCGGGTGTTGCACCGAAGGATGCTGCCCTCCCGTTTCAGGGGGATTGACGGATGCTGTTGCCGGCTCGATGCTCTGGGGAGTTGCGTTTACATCAGCATGTTCGCCGGAAGAGGAAGGTTCAGTAGTTGCAGAAGTAGTTGATTCAGTATTGGAATGAGTAGATTTCAATTCAGAGGCAGTGATATTATTGTTGTGAGAATTGTTTTCGAAAAGGAAGAATCCGCCCGCCGCAATGGTGAGCAAAAGCAGTGGCAACCAGAGGATCACGCGCCTGCGGCGTCGCTCCTTACGGATACGTTTATCCACTTTCGTCCATACAGCGTCGGAGGGCCGCAACCTCAGTTGCTCCATCTTCGACTGCACCTGTTTCTCAAAATCATGGTCGGACATACGATTCAGTTTTTGTTGTTTCCTGGTTGTTTTTTTTAAGCCAGGTTATCAGTAATGCACGCGCACGTGCATATTGAGATCTCGAAGTCCCTTCATTGATACCAAGGATCTTCCCGATCTCCACGTGTGAGAATCCCTCCACAGCGTGCATATTGAAAATGGTCTGGTAGCCGGTAGGCAATTGCCGGATCAGCTCAGCCAGGTCCTTTGCATGTAATAAAACTTCAGGGTTATCATCAGACACCGGGTGTAATCCGGGATCTGTATAAGCCAGGTCGTGCTGGTACCGGCTGTTCTTCTTGAGAAAGTTGAGGGCAGTATTCACCATGATCCTCCGGATCCATCCGCCCAGTTCGCCTTCCGACTTGAACTGGCCCAGGTGCGTGAACACCTTGATGAACCCCTCCTGCAACACATCTTCCGCATCGGCCATGGACTTGGTATAGCGATAGCAGACCCCTAACATACCCTCGGCAAAATGCTCATAGAGTTGTCGTTGGGCGTCGGGGCGGCCCTTCAAACATTCTTTTACCAGCCTGCTATAGTCCATCTTTCTTGTTTACCATGACATATTTCAGGTTGCCTCCGTTGCATGCCCTTCTTTTTTTGGGTAATGCCGAAGGCTTACCTTTGGATTATGAACACTGAATCGCTGATAACCAGGGATAAAAAGGTAATATGGCACCCTTTTACCCCGCAAAAGTATATGGCTGAGCCCATACCAATTGTTAAAGGTTCCGGCACGCTGCTGCAGGATTCCGATGGACGTGATTATATCGATGCCATCAGCAGCTGGTGGGTCACCCTTCACGGGCATGCCCATCCCTATATCGCCCAAAAGATCTTTGAACAGGCCAGTACCCTGGAACAGGTGATCTTTGCCGGCTTCACCCATGAGCCCGCCATCCGGCTGGCCGAAAGGGTCCTGGAGATCCTGCCTCCCGGTTTTTCACGTGTTTTTTACTCGGACAATGGCAGCACTTCCACCGAAGTGGCCCTCAAAATGAGTGTGCAGTACTGGTGGAACAAGGGTGAAAAAAAGCGCAACAAGATCCTGGCCTTCAATAATTCCTACCACGGAGACACTTTCGGGGCCATGAGCGTGAGCGACCGCTCCGTCTTCACCCTCGCCTTTCATGATAAATTGTTTGAAGTGATCTTCCTGGATGCACCGGAAACGGAGACCGCGGAATACGGTCTTCCCTGGGATGAGATCGCCTGCTTTATTTACGAACCCCTGGTTCAGGGAGCCGGTGGGATGAAGATGTACAGTGCAGCGGGACTGAACCATTTGATCAGCCTGTGCCGCCAGCACCAGGTGATCTGTATTGCCGATGAAGTGATGACGGGCTTTGGCCGCACCGGAAAACTTTTCGCATCCCTCTACATGCAGGAACAACCCGATATCGTCTGCCTTTCCAAAGGCCTCACCGGCGGTACCATGCCACTCAGCATCACGGCCTGCAAACCTGAGATCTATCAAGCTTTCGTGCAGGACGATCTGCTGAAGACCTTCTTCCATGGCCATTCCTACACCGCCAATCCCATTGCCTGCGCCGCCGCACTGGCCAGCCTCGACCTGCTGCTGAAACCTGAATGCCAGGAACAGATCCGAGGCATTGAGGAGCAGCACCAGGGTTTTAAGGCACAATTGCAGGCGAGCCGCTTACCGGTACGCAACCTTCGCGTGCTGGGCACCATCATTGCATTTGAGGTTGATAAGGGCCGCGATGAGTACCTGAACAATATCAGTACGGTGATCACAAAAAAAGCAATTTCGAAAGGCGTATACCTGCGACCGTTAGGAAACACCCTGTACCTGATGCCGCCGTATTGTATCACCATGGCGGAACTGAACCAGGTATACAGCACCATCATCAGTATTTTGCAGGAGCTTGCAGGCTGATCAGATTTGAAGTAAATTAGCAGGGTACCGCCAGTCGCCCGCGTCCCCGCGAGTGACTTCTATTTGTTCGCCTCCGGCGAACTTCACCAACCCGGAAAACAATGAAGACTTTTGTACATATATCCATTCTTGTTTTATCTGCCTTGCTATGGCAGGCCTGTAAGGAAAAGCCGAAGCCCGCTGCTAATCCGGCAACCAATATCCCCATTGTGCTGGAAGGTAAACATGTGGATGTCAGCAGCCTGTACAAAAGAAATAAAGAAGCGCTGATAGAATCGCTGTATCAGGAACTGATCAGCAAATCGGAGGAACTGAAACAACTGGATGCGGAAATAAAAGGAATTGCCCAGTTGCAGAAGCAGGCCACAGACAGCTTCCACCTGTTTGATAGCAAGAACCGTGCTTATTATGAATCGGCCCTGCTCAGCACCACCAATATCCGCGATTCCATCTTCAGAAAAAAAGTGCAGGGCATCATCAATGAAAGCTTTAACGCCTATAAAACACAGATCCTTCCACACCAGCAGCTGGATAGCCTGCTTTCCCAAAAAAACACCACTATTACAGACCTGTATACCTTACTCAAAGTAGTAAAAACATTACCGGCCATGCACAATTTCCAGGAAGAGCGCTTGCCGGGCACTGGAACGGCGGAAGCTTTCAGCAGGCAGCTGGATAGCCTCGTGCAGAAACTGTATACGCTTACAAAGAAATAATTCCGCTCGCAGTGCCCAGTCGTTCGCGGGGACGCGAGCGACTGGGCACACCCTGCAAAAAAAG
>NZ_JBQCGW010000168.1:0-6012 GCF_051955275.1 Pseudobacter sp.
ACTTTCACCAACGGATCCACTCCGGTTTCTTCCGTCTGGGATTTCGGGGATGGCAGTACATCGGAAGATATCAATGCAACACATGTTTACACGGCACCAGGTAACTACAATGTAAAACTGGTGAACACCTATACGCAGTGTAAGGACTCCGTTACCATGCCCGTAGTGATCACAGGCAATCCGGCTGCTAGCTTTACAGCACTCAACGTTGCAGGATGCCAGGCGCCGCTGACAACTAATTTCACCAGTACTTCACCTGCTGCAACCAGCTGGAACTGGGACTTCGGGGATGGCGGAAGTTCCACCGATCCTAATCCTGCTCATACATATACCCGAACAGGAAATTTTGATGTGAAACTTTCGGTCACCAGCCGCTTTGGTTGTGTGGGCTCTGCCACCAGAACAGGATTTGTAAATATTCAGACACCCACTGTTCAGATCAATCAGCCCCGTGGTGGTTGTATCCCATATAGCCTGGTTCCTGCAGCAACCATCAATGCGCCTGATGGAGTGAGGGATTATCTCTGGGATTATGGGGGAGGTATCACACGCACGGGGGCCAGTCCGGCGCCCGTAGTTTATACCACGGCCGGCACTTTTCCGCTGACTCTCACCATCACTACCAATGGTGGTTGTACCATCAGCACAACCTTGCCGAATGCAGTACGCACCGGCACACCCTCCAACCCAACTTTCACCGCTACTCCTACCGATATCTGCGCTGCAGGTTCTGTTCACTTCACCAATACCACAGCAGTATCTGATGAATGGTTATGGGAGTTTGGCGATAACGCAACATCCGATGCACAGAACCCAACGCATCGCTTTACAGATACAGGCAGCTTCATGGTCCGGCTGATCGCCTTCAATAACCGCTGCCCGGATACCTCGGCATTTCAACTGATCCACGTGAAGCCGCCGGTAGCCAGCTTCCTGGCAACAGTGGATTGCACCACACCCCACACTGTGGTGATCACCAATGAATCCAAAACGGATCCCGCCTACGGCCCCATCACATACAACTGGGATTTTGGCGATCCTTCCGTTACCAACCCAACCAATGTGCACTCTCCCGGGGCAATCAGTTATCCCGGCCTGGGACCATATACCATCCGTCTTACTGTTACAAACGGAACCTGTTCTCAAACCATGACCAGAACGGTCAGTTTTATTTCAGATCCCGCCAATTTTAGCATTTCAGCTAATTCTGTTTGCGTGAATGAGCTCATTACGCTTACAGCCAATCCTGTAAACCCCAGCCTGATTGCCGGTTATTACTGGTTCATGAACGGCGCCCCGGTGGCTTCTTCCTCAAGCAGGACCGCGCAGGTAAGGAGACCAACCGCAGGTAATTATACAGTGCAACTGCAGATGCACGATGTCTCAGGATGCGTACATATCAGTTCATCCAATCCTGTTATTACAGTGAGGGGCCCGCGCGCAAGGTTCAGGCCCGCATCACGCATTGCCTGTAAGAATGCGCCTGTTGGTTTTACCGATCAAACGGTTTCAGCATCACCACTCATCTCCTGGAATTTCGATTTCGGAGATGGGAAAACACAACGGTTCACCGCACCTCCGTTCACCCATACTTTTACAGATACCGGAAAGTTTGTAGTGAAAATGACAGTCACCGATAATGGCAACTGCTCCGATACCTACGAAACAACAGACACCATTCATGTGGTTAGTCCTGTTTCCGGATTCAAGGCCGAGTATACCACCATCTGTCCCGGCTCCAACCTGCAGTTCACCGATACTTCGCTGGGCGCCCCCACACGCTGGCGCTGGGAGTTCGGTGATGGCAGCAGCGCTACCACACAAAATCCCGTGTACGTGTACCGCGGGAATGATGGCGATGCATTCAATGTAAAACTTGTGGTAACTGATGTCAACGGCTGCTCCGATTCGGCTATTGCTAACAGTTATATTACACTCAAAAGGCCGAGGCCGGCTTTTGATATTGAAGATACCACTACCATCTGCCCGCCACTGGAAACTAAATTCACGCTGACGGCGCAGGATTATGAATCCTTCTACTGGGATTTTGGTGATGGCGGTGCTTCCTCACTGGATAATCCATCCCATTTCTACAATGGGTTCGGCACTTACACTGCTAAACTGTATGTGTATGGAATAGGTGGATGTCTGGACTCTGCCAGCCGGACTGTACGCGTGATCGATCCGGCAGCAACCACCAATATCGGGTACAGCGCCACCAGGGCATGCGACACACTTACCGTTGACTTCACTATCACTACGCCTGATTACACGGCCTTCACATTTCAGTATGGAGATGGTGCAACTGATAATACGCAGTCAAAGAATTTGCGGCACAGGTACAATACTCCCAATAATTACAGACCGGCACTCACGCTGCGCGACAGTGTAGGCTGTCAGGTTCTGATTGGCGGAAGAAGTACTATCCAGATCCTTGGAGCAGAAGTTATCTTTGGCATGGACAAGAATAAATTCTGTGATGCAGGGGAAATATTCTTTACAGATTTCACCCGGCCCCGTCAGGATCCCATCCTGAGCCGTACCTGGGATTTCGGAGATGGTGCAACTACTACAGCCCCCAACCCTTCTCACAGGTATACACAACCGGGAACTTATTACCCCAAACTGGTGGTTGTTACAGACTTCGGCTGTAACAGCACGCTGGTGGATACCGTACGCGTGTACCGCACACCGGAGCCCGTGATCCTGGGTAATGCGGTTGTCTGTCTCAATAATGAACTGCTGCTGGATGCCGCCACACAGGTGGCGGATACTGCCATCACCTGGAAATGGGAACCAGGCATTGGCGCCGCCGGATCAACAGCCGGCCGCATCGGTGTAAAATACGGGCAGACCGGTACTTTCCCGGTAAGGCTCGAAGCAACCAACCTGCTGGGTTGCAAAGGGAACACCATGAAAGAGATCACAGTGCCGCCACTTCCAGAGATCAGAGTGGCGGAAGATCCGGTAATCCCTGTAGGAGGAAGCATCACTTTGCCTGTGAGCTATACCGGCAATATTGTGAACTATTCCTGGATCCCTTCCAGCAACCTCAGTTGCGATGATTGCCCTAACCCTGTTGCCAGTCCGAAGTACACCACCAAATACATGATCCAGGTTACAGATGATAACGGGTGTAAGAATACCAGCGGTATCACGGTGAATGTACAGTGTAACGACAAAAACTATTTTGTTCCGAATACCTTCTCACCCAACAATGATGGACGTAACGACCGCTTCTATCCGAGAGGCAGTAGTATCACACGTATTCAGAGCATGAAAATTTTCAACCGTTGGGGTGAACAGTTATTTGAGAAAAGAAATTTCAGCGCAAATGATCCATCCGCAGGATGGGATGGCACCATCAAAGGAAAGCCGGCCAATCCCGATATTTACATTTACGTGGTTGAGTTCATATGTGAAAACGCAGCTATCGTTCCGCTCCGCGGTAACGTGATGCTGGTACGATAAAACCTTTGATCCCGGAACCTGGATCCTGTGATGCCATTATTCAATATTGAAATGAATTTCTATGAGAACCCGAAAGAAACCGAAGAGGATCGCTCTGCTCATCTCATTGATGTGCGCTGCAGGTTGTTCCTGGGCACAGGACATCCATTTTTCACAATTCTTTGAAGCGCCCCTGCTGCGCAACCCAAGTCTGGCAGGCATCTACACGGGTGATATCCGTGTACAGGGCGTTTACCGCGATCAGTGGAACAGCGTTACCAACGCGTACCGCACCGGCTCCCTGAATGCGGAATACAAAATGCCTGTAGGCAAGGGCGATGATTTCATCACTGCCGGCCTGCAATTGTTATATGATAAAGCAGGCACGGTTGGCCTCAGCACCACGCATGTACTGCCTGCTCTGAATTACCACAAATCTCTCAGCAACCAGAAAGTGATGTATCTCTCACTGGGATTCATGGGTGGCATGATCCGCAAAAGCCTGGACCTGGCCAAGATGACCACCAATGATCAATACGGCCCTGGCGGCTTTGATCCTACACTTCCCAATGGAGAGCTCATCAATTCTCCCAACTTCACTACCTGGGATGCCAGTGTAGGCATGAGTTTCAATACCGTTTTCGGGGAAAACGAGCGCAACAGTATGTTCCTCGGCCTCGCCTACCATCACCTCAACAGACCAAAGAACTCTTTCTATAAAGACCCTAACGTTGAGCTACAACCGAAATGGGTAGCATCAGCCGGTGTAAAGCTGGAAGTGGATGATTATTCTTTCTTTACCATTCAGGCGGACCAGTCCATTCAGGGCAGCTTCAGCGAAACCATCGCAGGCACGCTCTATGGTTACAAATTCGGGGACGATCCTGATAACCCGGAATACATCATCCATGGCGGCGCATTTCTCCGTCTGAAAGATGCACTGATTCCTGTGATCAAACTGGAAAGACACCCGCTCAGCATCGCCATCAGCTACGATGTGAACGTGTCTCAGCTCAAAACCGCCAGCCAGGGACGGGGAGGTTTTGAATTGTCGTTATGCTGGATCGGATTTCTCGACAGGGGAAGTGCTGCCAGAGATCAGGTTTTGTGTCCGAAATTCTGATTACATTTGAAACCCATCAAAGGAAAAACAATCATGAAAATAGAAGCTGGACAAAAAGCCCCGGATTTCCTGTTGTATGACTCAGAGAAGAATAAAGTAGGCCTTTCTGATTTCAAAGGGAAGAACGTACTACTCCTGTTTTTCCCCCAGGCCTTTACCGGCACCTGCACCAAGGAACTCTGCAGTGTACGCGATAATATTGCGGATTACAGCAATGTGAATGCCCAGGTATTAGGTATCAGTGTGGATTCAATTTTCACGCTGGCAAAGTATAAAGAGGAACAACAGCTGAATTTTCCTTTGCTCAGCGATTTCAATAAAGAGGTGTCCGAAGAGTATGGAAGCATCTACGAGAATTTTGTTTTTGAAATGAAGGGGGTGAGTAAGCGCTCCGCTTTCGTGATAGATGGGGAAGGCATTGTGCGGTATGCCCAGGTGCTGGAGAATGCTGCAGATATCCCTGATTTCAAAGCCATCAACGGGGTATTGAGCACCCTGAGCTGAAAACTGATTTGACAAAAATCAACTCAAAGTAATACTGTCCTTTAAACTACCTGATAATCAGGCAAATTAATCTTTCCCGCGATGGGCCTAAAGATTTGTTAAAGCCAGTTAATCCTTTGTTTTGTAGTAGTGTATGTAGGTAGAATTCGGCAATCAGTTGTAAATTTGAATAAATCGACCTATTTTGGATCGGACTAGAAAACATCATGCTGCATGAAGATTTTTTACGCACTGTCCATTATCCTGTTCACTTCCCTCCAGGCCAGCAGCCAGAGGACCACTCCACCGGGCAATACTGACCCGGTGACCAAGGTCGTTAAGTTCTACCCCAACCCCGCCACTTCCTATATCACCTTCGATATTCAGAAAGAAGAAAAGCAGAATTACACTTTCCAGATCTACAATATGCTGGGCAAAAAAGTGTACGAGACCAATAACGTTACCAACAGGAACGTGATCAGCCTCTCCGAATTCTACCGCGGATTGTACATCTTCCAGTTAAAGGATAAATCAGGTAAGCTGATCGACTCCGGCAAATTCCAGGTAAGCAAATAATTTATTGAGGTAACGGTACTGAATAACCGGTCAGTCCACCTGGATGATCAGGAATTTCAGGTATACAGTATTATCCCATCCCCATACGATCGGGTGATCGGCGGATTGCGTTTGAAAACATACCTGGCGGATCTTCCGGCGGGCATCTTTGGCCGCCATCTGGATGATCTCCAGGAATTGCTCCGGCTGAATGAGATTGGTGCAGCTGCTGGTAACCAGGAAGCCACCGGGTTTCACCAGTTTCATACCACGAAGGTTGATCTCCTTGTAGCCGGTGATGGCCTTCTGGATATTTTCCCTGGTTTTGGTAAAGCTGGGAGGATCCAGCATCACCACATCGTATTGTCTTCCTTCTTTAGCCCATTGCTTCAGTTTATCGA
>NZ_JBQCGW010000169.1:0-29891 GCF_051955275.1 Pseudobacter sp.
TGGTTCTTCCGCATTACCAGTTTCAGATGGTTCACCACTTTTTCAGCAGCGGCAGCTATTCTCTTCCTGCTTCCCCGCATCTTACAGAAACTGGATGTGAAGAATATCACACAACAGGCGCTTGCTTTTACAGCCGCCATACTGGTGTTGGCCCCTACTATCTGGGCGCCGTCCATTGCCACGGCATTACTGATTTTGCTGGCCAGCTTCCTGGTGAATTATAAAACGGGGATTGTTGCCGGCATCCTGTCACTCATCTGGTTCGTATCAGAATATTATTATTTCCTGCATTATACATTGCTGGTAAAATCATTGCTGATGATGGCCACGGGCGCCTGCTTCCTGCTGCTCTATTTTATCACTCACAAGAAACTGATGACCAAATGAAAAAATACCAACTCGTCATCATCGTTCTCAACCTGCTGCTGCTCCTCGGCCTCTACCATTATTTTGTAATGGAGAAAGAAAAAACACTGGCTAAAGGCACATTGGTATTGCTGGAACTCGCGCCGGTGGATCCCCGCTCACTGATGCAGGGTGATTATATGAATCTACGCTATGCCATCACGGAAAATGGATCGGACTCTGTGGCTCGTACCGGTTATTATGTGATCCGCCTTGATTCGGGACTGATTGCCCGAAAACTCAGAATACAACCCAATCCCCAACCATTGAACACCGGAGAACTCCTCCTTAAATATCACCAGACCTCCTGGCAACTGGCCCTGGGAGCAGAGGATTATTTCTTCCAGGAAGGTCAGGCTGAGAAATTCGACAAAGCGAAATATGGTGGCCTCCGCGTAGATGAAAAAGGCAATAGCATCCTCATCGGACTTTATAACGAAGAGAAGAAGCTCATCCAATAAGAGCACCATTTTCCAGTATTCAGAAAGCATCGGACATTCAGTTCGGCAGTGCTGCTTTCAGGTACTTATCCAATCCCGGAAACTACCGGTACAGATCCCCGTTCAGGTATTTCAATCCTGAATCCGGCAGGATGGTCACAATTTTTTTCCCGGCGCCGATGACCCTGGCCCGCTGGATAGCGGCCCATACATTGGCGCCTCCTGTGATACCGGCGCAGAGGCCCTCCGTTCTTGTAAGAAGCCTGGCCGTTTCAAAAGCATCCTCATCAGATACGGCAATGATCTCGTCTGCCAGATCGAGGCGGCAGATCGCCGGAACAAAACCCGGGCCGATCCCTTCCAGTCTGTGTTTGCCTGTTCCGCCCTTACCGCTGAGCGCCCGGAGCTGCAATGGTTCGATAGCAATGCAGCGGATGCCGGGCACTTCCTTTTTCATGATCTCGGCGTTGCCGGAAAAACTACCGCCGGTACCTACACCGTGGATGAACTCAGCAATATCATTTCCCAGCACACGGATCACCTCTGCCGCCATTTCATGGTAGGCATTGCGATTGTCAACGTTATTGAACTGATCTGTCCAGAAAGTATTGGGAGTTTTGCTCAGCGCGCGCGCTCTTTCCACCATGGCAACTGTGAGCTCATAACTGATCTTTCCATTGCCGGATGGGATCAGTTCCAGCTCTGCACCGAAGGCGCGCATGGTACGCAGTTTTTCTTCAGCAAATGCATCTGAAGAAACGAAATGCGCTTTATATCCTTTCATGGCGCAGACCATGGCCAGGGAACTGCCGGTGCTTCCGCCGGTGTATTCCACCACGCGGCCGCCAGGCTTCAGCTCACCTCTTTTTTCTGCTCCTTCGATCATGGACAGCGCCATCCTGTCTTTCATGCTTCCCGTAGGATTGGCTGCTTCAAATTTGATGAAGATCTCTGCGCAGCCGGGTTCCTGCAGCCTGACCAGCTTCAAAAGTGGGGTATTTCCGATAGGTAACATAAGAAGTGTTTAATGGCTTTTGGTTATTCTAATGTAATAATTCTGAATGGAAACGGAGATGTGAAAATCATGGGGGCTGATTACCCGGGGCCTTTCCGGCAGCCAATTTCAGCCCACAGGAAACAGAGGAAAAACTTTCCGGGCTTGCCACGCCTGAGGCCATTTTCTTGTCTTATGTCCGGTTACTACTACCCGTGAAGCCGCCATTAAAAATATTTTAACGAAGCCCCGCCGGGGGGAGCCATCGGGGTTCTGTAAAAAATAGTAACTTCAGACAGACGTCAATAACACAATGAAAAAGACTAAAAATCAGCGTATGAAACATTGCCTTTCGGCCATTATGCTATTCTTATCGGTATCGGTATTTGCGCAGGAAACCGTGGTGGAAAAGTTCCAGAAGATCACAACCATACCACAGGCCCAGGCATACATTGATGCCAATCCCCAGCTTAAACCGGCCCTTCTGAAACTGTCCGCCGGGAAAGATACCACCCTTATCGATAAGCGATTGCTCCGCCAGAAACAAGGCGATATCTTTTCGGTTGGGTATGTGACCTATAAAGTGCTGGAAGCAAAAGAATCCATCCAGTTCCGCGCCAGTTATATCTTCCTGGATGGCGGCTCCCTCTCTCCTTCAGAAGTGGAAACACTCAAGAAAGAGATCATGGGAAAAATCAATGCCGGTGAAAATTTCGCAGCCCTGTCTGACAAATACACCATGGATGGCAATAAAACCAAGGGGGATACTGATTGGTTCTATGGTGAATACAGCTTCCCCAAGGAGTTTCAGGAGGCGGTTGCCAAACATGCCAAGGGCGAGGTTTTCTTCCTGGACGTGGCAGATAAGGACTGGCATTACATTATCAAGAAAACCTATGATGATGATGTGAAAAAGGACATCACGGTACTCAGGGCAAACGGCAGATAAAAATCATCGAAATACATTAATTTTCAACGCAGATGGCACGATATTTCGTGCCTTTTGCGTTAATACCATTACCATAATCTCGTACCTAAAATCTATTCACGCATGAACCAGAATATGATTGAGCAATACCTGCAATCATTGAAAGCGATGGGACTCACGGATGAAGCCATTGCTATGTACCGCCAACAGATGGAGCAGCAGATCAACCTTACCAACCAGTGGGCAAGCCAGATGGGTGGTCAGGATTTTCAACAGCAGTTTGCGAATATGTTCAATGCAGCGCAGGAAGAAGATGATGATGAAGGCGAAGTGCAGCTCAATCCTGACAGTACACTCACACAGGCAGAACAATGGGCCATAGCCTGCGGGGCAGACCTGGCGCAACTCAATGGACAATACCTCAACGATCTTACCACCGGCTTCAGCAAACAGGAATGCCGGGATATGCTTTCCCAGTGGTGGGATATAGACAGTAAGGAAGAATTACAGGAGATGATCGAATGGCTTTTCACAGAAGGCCACCGTATTCAGTACGATACCATCTGGCAGGCCATGAACACTGTAAGCATCAAGGAAAGCAAGGCCTTCCTCCGCGAAAATGTGGCTAACAATGAGATGGAGGAAGAAACACTGCTCCAGCGCCTTCGTAATATGCGCGATGCACTGGAACTGTTCCAGGAAAATAAACTCATTGCCGCTGATACCCAACCGGAAATGCTGATCTGGGATTATGCGCGCATCATCAATCTGAGCCGCGGTGGTTTTGACGCCGGTTATTTCAACCGGGAAGAGGCACTGACCACTATCATGCGCACTGTGGATCCCATTAGAAAAATGTACAATTCCTGGAAACAATTATCTGTTTCCTACCAGTTTGCCCGCTGTGTATGGAATGGAATCCAGCCGGAAGAATTCCATGATATGATGGAAGGGATGGAAGTTTTACTGACCGATCCTCAAAGTCCATGGGTGACCATGAAATGGGATCAGGCTAAATGAGTATCTTAGGAGTCCATGGACCCCTTAAAAACAATTGAAGACCTGATGCAGGCTCACCAGCCAGTATTGGGCAAGGACTATGAGCGCTATCGCAATCATGTGCTCCGTGTTTATCTGAACTGTTTATTACTGGATCATTCAACAGAAAACAGGGAGAAATACGCCATCGCTGCTGTGTTCCATGATATCGGCATCTGGACCGATCATACATTCGATTACCTGGAACCTAGCATCGCGGAAGCGAAAAAATTCCTGGCCGTTACCGGCAAATCTGACTGGACGGATGAGATCTCCGCTATGATCTACTGGCACCATAAGATCAAAACCTACAAGGGTGATTTTGAAAAAACGGCAGAGACATTCCGGAAGGCAGACTGGATAGATGTTTCATTGGGATTGTTTTCTTA
This sequence comes from Pseudobacter sp., assembly GCF_051955275.1. NCBI lineage: Bacteria > Pseudomonadati > Bacteroidota > Chitinophagia > Chitinophagales > Chitinophagaceae > Pseudobacter > Pseudobacter sp. The sequence goes on from NZ_JBQCGW010000169.1 coordinate 4,195, forward strand.
TGGCGGCGATAAGAGAACGATGGCGATGTACCGTAGCCAGTTCCCGAACAAGGGTTTTCATTTCTTTCTGGTGAGACAGGCGGCTAAGAACTTTCTGAAGCATCCACTCAATCCCATTCCCGTGTTTAAAAAGTAGTATTAACTTAGTATCAAATCTTCCCTGTGGAATTTATCAGTACTATTCATTCTTCCGCTCCGGCTTCTTCCAAACAACTTGTGCCCCTGTTTCAAATGCTGAATTCGGTTCAACCGCTCAGCAAAGGCTTACAAAAATACATAGCTGGTCTGATGAAACCCAGCGAGCTCGCCAGGGGTAAGAACCTGTTGAAACCTGGTGAGGTATGCACCCATATCGTATTTATCAGTTCAGGAGCGCTTAGAGGTTACCTGAAAGAAGGAGATACGGATATCACTACATGGATCACTACGGAAAACCAGATGGCGGCAGCCATCAGCAGTTTTGTATTCCAGGCGCCCGCCATCGAATATGTGCAGGCCATTGAAGACTGCAAACTCCTTGCCTTATCTCACACAGATCTTGAAAAGATCTACGTGAAATATCCTTCTTTCAATGTAATTGCGAGAAAGATCTATGAGCAATATTATGCGGATGCGGAGAACAGGGCATTGATCACACGTTTGAAAAACGCAGATATGAAATACCAGCATTTCATTGAAAAACAAAATCATCTTGCCAACAGAATCCCCATCAAGTACATCGCTTCCTATCTGGGCATCGCCAGTGAAACCCTCAGCCGCTTGCGGGGAAAGAAGGCGGCAGCTGCAAGGGAACCGGATAAAAATGGTAAAATCAAGTCCCCGAAAAAATAACTGACATTTGTCATTTAAAGAAGGCTCCAAAAACCAGCACGTATTGCCCCAAACCGGCCATGGCAAAGCGTTGCGCCGGATATTGCGTTGGAACATGCCAATATACCTTACACAACATCGCTATCAATAACCGGCTTCCTGGTTTTGTTTTGTATATCCGGCCTTATTCCGGCAAGCAAATAAAACCTCTTATAATGACCTTTTATGCCTTTGCCATGAATACTTCGCGCTCATGGCTGCGAAAAGCACTGATCCTGATTTTACTCTTTACAACACTCCAACAAATGCAGGCGCAATGCCCCTACTATACAAAAATTGCCAGCAGCGGCGTTGGAGGAATGTTTACCATTGCGCTCAAAAGTGATGGTACGCTCTGGGCCTGGGGCTACAACAACAACGGGCAACTGGGTGACAATACTACTACAACCCGGCACAGTCCTGTACAGATCCTTCCCGGTACAACCTGGAAGGAAATAGCAGTTGGCTCTGATTTCAGCCTGGCAATCCGTAGCGATGGTACCCTTTGGACCTGGGGAAGTAACAACAGTGGCCAGCTGGGCAATAATACCCTTACCAGGAGTTTACAACCCATTCAGATAGGTACTTCCACCCTTTGGTCAAAGATCACAGGAGGATCAAATTTTTCTGCGGGCGTGATGACCGATGGTACTGCCTGGGGCTGGGGATACAATGTAGAAGGCGCAACCGGCACCGGTAGCGCTGGCAGCGTCAGAGTGCCCACCAGGATCGGCACAGCTACTGACTGGAAAACGGTATCAGCCGGTACAGAGCATTGCCTCGGCCTTAAAACAGACGGGAGCGTATGGGCCTGGGGCTCCAATTACCGGTATGCATTAGGTGATAATTCAAATGTAAACAGAAATACTCCCGTTAAAGTACATGTGCTGACGGGACAGTTCACCATGATCTCAGCAGGTTACTCCTTCAGTATGGCACTGAAAGATGATGGCACAGCCTGGTTCTGGGGAACTAATGGTGAAGCACAACATGGCAATAACCTGGTGGGCGATCGCCCCCAACCTGTTCAGATGACCAGCGTTACGGACTGGGTCTATATCAGCGCCACCGACCGGTCAGGAATGGGCATCAGGACTAATGGCACACTCTGGGCATGGGGCGACAATGGCTACGGAAGTCTGGGCACAGGGAATCAGTGGTCTCAACAAAGCCCTGTTCAAATTGGCACCAATACTAACTGGACAGCCGTTTATCATGGCAGATATTTTACATTCGGGTTACTGAATGATCTGTCTGTGCGCGCATGGGGAACCAATAATTACGGACAACTGGGCAACAATAGCACCACCAATGTTTATGCCCCCTTCATTCCATTTGCCTCACCGGCAACTGCGCTGGCACTGACCAACCAGGAAGTGACTCAAACCCAGTCAGTCAGCGGCCCGACAGATTACCAGACATCCTGCACCAATCTCATCATGACCATCACCAGGAATGGCAGCATACCGCTTACAGGAAATGTGCAGGCAAAAGTATATTTTGATAATGCCCCTGCTACCAGGCATGTGATCAGGCATTACGAGATCAGGCCCATCAGTAACAATTATTCTTCAACGGCCCGGGTAAAATTTTACTTTACGCAAAATGATTTCGATGCTTATAATCTGCTTAACCGGGCGAAACTGCCGCTGAACCCTGCCGATGCAGAAAACTACAAATCGAACATCAGGATCGAATGCCTGAACAGTGCCAGCAGTGACAATTCCGGATCACTGACTTCATATACCAATTCCCAAACTACCTATGACCCGGTGGATTCGGATATCACCTGGAATGCAGCGTCTGTACGCTGGGAAATTACCGTGGATGTAGATCGCATGGGTGGATATTTCCTGAAAACAGAAACCCACTCACTCAGGCAATTTTATACTGCCGATCTTGCCGGTCTCGGTGGTGCTTTCCCACCCGCAGTGGCCTATTCACTCCGGAAACTCAGTAGCACATATAACAATTACGCAATCACTATCCGCAGAGCCGACGACCAGACCATGGACATCAGTTTTCTTCCTTCTGGTATGCTGGATACCAATGCCATTAAAAACTTTATTCCATCAGGCGATGGTTATGTAACAAAATGGTTTGATCAAAGCGGATATGCGCGCCACCTTACCCAACCCAATAAAACATTGCAACCCCGCATCATTTCCAATGGAGTGATTGACAGGTTCAAAACAAGCCCCGCACTGTATTTTGGTATGTCCGGTATGTCCACAGCCAAAGAAGTGATCTTTACCAATGGCACCTCCATGATCGGCACGGCATATGGACTTTCAGGTGTTCCTGCTGCATTTGTAACCAAAACAGGCACTGCATCCGGCAGCAACCAGGCACATCCCGGCCCCTTCGATTTCACCAACAATGGTGCGGAGTTCACTGTTGGCGATGCCGCTTCCACCGTTTACAATCTGATCCGTACCTCCAGTACCAATCCGGTTGCACCTGTCAACAACCAGGCAGGTCCGTCAGTGTTCAGTTTTACTATTCCCGCTACAACCGGTCAACCCTATCGTTATTACTACAATGGCTATGAACTGGCCAGTAATAATGTAGTTGCGTACAGTGATGGTGGTAACCCACTCATGGTAGGTAACAGGAATGACGGTTCCAGCAGTGGAAATTTCCTGACCCCTGAATTACTGCTCTTCAATGAATACCTGGGAGACACTGAAAGAAAGAGCGGTCAAAATAATCTCATGGCGCACTACCTGGTGGTGCCGCTTCCCGTAACCTGGAACCTGGTCCGCGGAAACCTGAACAACAACAGGCAGGCTGTATTGAACTGGCAGGTCACTGAATACAATGTGGCGAAATATGAAATTGAAAAGTCGGTGGATGCCACCAATTATAAAGTGGTGGGAACTATCAACTCCGTGGGCGACGGCCAGCATTCATATAACTTCACAGAAGCAGTAGCTTTGTCAGGATCTGCATTCTATCGTATCAGGCAATATGATCTTGATGGCAGGGCAACCTATTCAGTGGTTATCAGGCTCAGCAACAAGCCTGTGAAAAGCCTGGAAGTCCTGTATTCCGGCAACAATAATATGGTTATCCAGCTCGGTCCTGAGTTGCTGAATACTCCATTATTTCTCCTGGATATGAATGGCAGGAAATTGCAGCAACTGTCAGCAAACAGTTCTGCCATCTCACTGGACCTTTCGGCGTATCCTCCGGGAATTTACATTCTGAAAACTGCCACTGGAATAGTGGAGAAAATAAAACGTTAGCACTTACTGCTGAAATGAAGGTCCTGCATGGCTATGCCTGCAGGATCTCTTTCATTGATGGTATTCCGTGTTCCATCGATAACATACGATCAGTAGATCTTTGTTCTATCTGCCTGCCTTTCCTCAAGCATAGCGAGCAGTTCAGGAAGTTTACATTTCAATGTATTGGTGGATATGGCAATGGGAGACCCATAGTTCTTATAATTGTACTGCATCCCTTTCTTCCTCAGCACACTCTTCTGCTGATGGAGATAATATAAAGGATTGTTCACTCCAATCACCAGGAATTCCTGCTTCATCATTTTTACCGTGGAAAAATGATGAATGTCCGTCCAGGGAACAAAACCCGCAGCGAGTGCCCCGGAGTTATCGATGATGCCATTTTCATCTATCACAAAACCGGGCCTGGTATCTTTTAGCTTGAACAGATAGAGTGCGCCAAGAGCAGCAAAGACAACAACAGAGGCAATACCCACCAGGTACCTGAGAACGGGTAAGCTTAACGGCCCTCTGGCAGTCACATTTTCATTCAGCAGGATCCATACACCGGCTGCTACAAATACGATACTGGTCACAAGGCCTTTCACCAGTTTTCCTTTACTTAAGGGAATCTCAATCACTTTCTGTTGCTGCATAACAAAGCAAAATATAAAATCTCCTGCAACAATGAAAGTAAACATTAATTACTGAGATGTTCGCATCTTTGCAACAGGCTAAAACCGGGCCTGCCAGTTATGTACGAAGTATTCCTTGAACATATCAACAGGAAAGTGCCGCTTACGGAAGAGGATCAGGCCATCATCAAAACCTATCTTACTCCCAAAAAAGTACGGCGCAAACAATACCTGCTGCAGGAAGGCGATGTGTGCAAGAATATCTTTTTTGTAGAAAAAGGCGCATTGCGCGTATATAGCCTGGATGAAAGCGGCCGCGAGCATATCCTTCAGTTTGCGCTGGAAGGATGGGCTATCTCCGATCTCTACAGTTTTCTCACCGGAGAGCCTGCCACCTACACCATCGATGCCATCGAGGATTCCGAACTGGTGATGGTGAGCAAATCAGCCCATGAGGAACTGCTCAAAAAAGTACGCAGCTATGAAACCTTTACCAGGCTCAATATCACAGGCGCTTACCTGGCCATGCAGAGAAGGCTCACCAGTACCATCAGCGCCACCCTGGAAGAAAGGTACGAAGCCTTTGTAGCCCTCTACCCCCATATTGCTGAACGGGTGCCCCAGCATATGATCGCTTCTTATCTTGGGCTTACCCCCGAAACCCTGAGCCGGGTCCGTAAAAGGATGTCGAAGAAATAAATAACTGATATTTCCATTGATCGGGATCAATGGTTTTTCTTGTTCTGACGCAATGGAGTATGGCAATACTGTGTGGTATTTTTGCATTGTCTAAAAAGAAAAGATCATGAAGACGAAGCAGACCATCGCCATCATCGGCGCATCCGGAAATATGGGATCAGCCATTGCCAGAAGCCTGGCCGGCGGCAATTACCGCTTACTCCTGTATTCCACCCATAAAGAAAAAACAGCCGTAGTACTGCAATCTATCCATACTGCCAACCCCAACGCAGAAGCGGAATCACTGGAATGCTCCACGCAGGCATCCTGGGAAGCGGATATCATCATACTGGCAGTTCCCTATGCCGCAGAAAAAGAAGTGGCGGAAAAGATCAGGGAAGTAGCGAACCAGAAGATCGTGATCAGTATTTCCAATCCGCTCAATGAAACTTACACAGGTCTGGTGACAGCACCCGGATCCAGCGCCGGCGAGGAATTACAGCAACTCCTGCCCCATTCCAAAGTAGTGAAGGCATTCAATACTACCTATGCCGCGGATTTTGCAATACCCATCATCGACGGAAAGCAGGTGGATGGCTTCATTGCAGGCAATGATGAGGAAGCATTGCAGACTGTAAAGCATATAGTAGCAACGGCAGGATTCAACCCCGTTATTGCAGGCGACCTGAGTGTCAGCCGTACACTGGAAAGCATGCAGTCCCTGCTCATTTCGCTGACCATCAAAAACGGGTACAACTGGCATGCAGGCTGGAAACTGCTCCACAACTAAATTCTTTTATTATTTAAAACATACGACCATGAAGAAACTATTCTTTATCGCAGCAGCATTTGCCACATTATCGGCATTCACTATTCTCAGCGCTACTTGGAAAAATGATCCGGCGCATTCTCAGCTCACCTTCACCGTAACACACCTGGGTGTAAGTGATGTAACGGGTACTTTCAATGACTTTTCAGTAACTGTTGAATCAGCAAAACCGGACTTCAGCGATGCCGTATTCATACTCTCAGCCAAAACAGCCAGCATCAATACCCGTGTGGAGATGCGTGACAATCACCTGAAAAGCCCCGACTTCTTTGATGTTGAGAAATATCCAACCCTGGATTTCAAAAGCACAGGACTTCAGCGCGCAGGCAAGAACAAATTCAAGCTCAGCGGCAACCTCACCTTACATGGTGTGACCAGGCCAGTAACACTCGACCTGGAATACAGGGGCACTACCGAGAATCCGATGAGTAAGAAAGCAACCGCCGGATTCCAGCTCACGGGTACTATCAAACGCTCAGACTTTGCTATTGGCACCAAGTTCCCTGACCAGATGGTGAGCGATGTGGTCCGCATCAAAGCTGACGGAGAGTTCACTCAACAATAAATACGGATCCTGAAAAGGATGATATGGAAAGAAAAGATTTTTTAAAAACAATGATGATGGGAGCAGCGGGAATGACCGGATTACCGGCCTGGAATCAGTTTACCAGCGGGTTGAAGGATCAGGAGAGGCTGATGCCTGTGTTGTTCGTAGGTCATGGCTCACCCATGAATGGGATCGGGGATAATGAGTTTTCTGCGAAGTGGAAAGCCATGGCGAAGGATATCCCCAGGCCTGTAGCTGTGCTGGTGGTGTCTGCACACTGGTTCACCCGCGGCACCCGCATCACTGCCATGGATTTCCCCAAGACCATCCATGATTTCGGAGGATTTCCACAAGCACTGTTCGATGTTCAGTACAAAGCACCCGGTCATCCGGCACTGGCTGCAGAAACAGCGCAGCTGCTGCATTCAGCGCATGTGGAGCTGGATCACGACTGGGGCCTCGATCACGGCGCCTGGACCATCACCCGGCATATGTATCCTGATGCAGATATTCCCGTAATGCAATTGAGCATCGATTACACCAAACCACCTCGGTTTCATTACGAGCTCGCAAAGGAATTATATGCATTGCGCAAGAAAGGAATACTGATCATGGGGAGCGGCAATATGGTGCATAACCTTCGGATGATTGCCTGGGATAAAATGGACCAGCCCGAATATGGCTATGACTGGGCCTTACAGATCAACGATAAGATGAAGCAATATATCAGGTCAGGTGATCATGATCAACTGATCCGGTATACAGCCATGGGAAGGGAAGCTGAATTGGCAATCCCTACACCCGAGCATTACCTTCCCCTGCTGTATACCCTTGGTTTAAAAGGAACGAAAGATGAAGTATCATTCTTCAATGATAAAGCAGTAGGCGGATCGTTGACCATGACATCGGTGAAACTGGATACGGCCGTTTAGTACCCTGCGCGAATATTTATTCTGAAATCGTTGTTGGCCTCATTGCCTTCATCGATGTCTTTGATAGAGTCAACCGTAAGATAGTATTGGTAAGCCTGCCCGTACGTCAATGAATTGGCGGCATTGGCAGCTACGATATAAGAACCTCTTACAATTTCTCCGGGAGGAATGGTTTTGCCCGTATAAGCAACCGTGGGATAACTGGCCATGCGCTCAGGGCCAATTTCCTCTCTCACTCTCCCGAACATGCGGATGCCGTTGCTGGAAATAGTGGCGGCGCCGGCGCCGATATTCTTGATTGTGAAAGAAACCTCATAGCTGCCATCAGGCTTCCTCACCATGCTGGCAGCTGTGATCACCAGGTCTGGCTTAGGTTGAGCAGGAGGTGGCGCCTGCTGTGCGGGTGGAGTGGGCCCGGATGTTGGAGGCGGCGCTTTATAATCCACACGTGTTCCTTTTAAATTCATCGGGTTTGTTTTCTCTCCCCCTGGTGTGACAGGCTTTACCTCCGCCATCATATCTTTAAAACCAGTGAAGGTATATTCAGCGATATTGTTGTTCTCATTGGTCTCCGGCACTTTATTGGCCTCATCCACCTTCAAACGGTAAGTGTAGTTCCAGTTCTTATACACATTGTCTTCACTGCAACCCAGGATGCCCTTGTATTCGTTGCCGGGATTCAGTACACCTTCATACATCAGGGTGATGGCCCCGGCGGCCCTGATCAGTTTACCGGTATTGTCTATCAGGTTTCCCTGCATCACCACTTCTTTCAGGTCAACAGGCTCAGTGCCCACATTCATTACAGAGTAGGAAAACCGGAAAACTCCATTTTTGAATTCCATCCCATTGATCACAACGGTAAGGTCTTTGCCCTGAACGGGTCCGGTCATTTTTATGGGCGTACCGGCGGGTGGCCTGGTATTGGTTTTGATCTGTGCAAAGCCTGCAAAGGGTAAGGCAAGAAGCAGGAAAAGAAACTGGCGCATGGTAATTTGTTTGAGCCATAAAAATAGCTGCATTACCAGGTGGTTTACATCCCTTAAAAAAGGGATTTATGGATAATAGGAATAGCTGGAATTGGAAATGAACTGTTCCCCGTCACGGGGACCTCCAAGCATGGTTACCACTCCCCGGCGGGTAAGCGGCAGCTTTTTTTCATTGTAGCTGTAGGTATAATCTACCTGGTAATTAAGCGCGGTGTTACTGAATAGCAGCTTACCGGGATTGTTCTTCTGCAGCATCACCTGCAGGTAAAGGAGAAGGTGATCGCTATTCCCATCGTCATGCAAAAGGGCAAATCCTCCTGCATTCACTTTATCATCGTACTGGCTGAACTCACTGGTATTACTGCTTTCCGGGCGACCATTCACCGCATGTTTCAGATCGGAGATCTTTGCCACATTGCCATCTTCATAGTAAGCAAAGTTCAAGGTCCTTTCCAACGCCAGCCCTCCGGCCGTTTCAAGCTTCCATTGTGCTGTAAGGAGCCTTCCATTGTGGTAGGAAAAAGAGCAGTAGCGGAAAGTGCCGGTTTCATTGATATAGCGCACCATATCCGGCAGCCCGTCTTTGTTGTAGGAGTAACGGAGCGTATCCTTGTTCACCGCTGTATTACTCCTCATTTCTGCAATCTTTCCATTGGAATACAACACATCATACATCAATAAGCCTGACCCGAAAGAGGCAAAACTTACTTCGTTCTTCTCGTTGTATTTGAAATGATAATAGGGAGAAGGCAGGTTGTTAACAGTGAAATCCTTCAGCAGCACAGGCTGTGGCGTATCTGGCGGCGGATCGGGGAAATTGTTATTCCTGTTTTTCTTACAGGCCAATACTCCCAGGGCAATCAGCATCATAAACAGGCAAGTTCTTGGTATGCGCATCCGGACAGGTTTTAATATGTTCCTGTAATATCGGAACAAAGCCTGTACAGGTTGCCTTATTATTCCGGACCATACAAAAATCGGGTTAAATCACCCAGACGGGGAACTGAAGTGGCCCTTGTTTATGAAAGTGTTTACTCTTTTCCTTCCACCAGCAATTTCCGCATCGCATCCAGCATAAAATAGGAAGTGTTGGCATTGGTGAAAACAATATATCCCATCTTCAGGTCTTTGTACACTTCAAACTGGCAGCGGAAATCTCCATTGTTGCCGCCATGCCCGAAAGATTTTCCATAAGGCGTTTCTCTTATTTCGAGGCTGATGCCCATATAGGAAGGATAGCGTGGCTGGGGGTCGCCCGGATCAAATTTGAAATCGGAATGTTTGGTGAACATGGAATCATAGGTGGCGGCGCTCAGCCCTTTCTGATCCAGCATATATTGCATGAACCTGGTGAATATTTTGGCCTCGGTGTGCATTGACCAGGCCATGCCCGGTGCATCCGGCAACGGATCATAAGTAGGTAACCGGTCGTAATGCCCATTTGACACAACCCTTTTCAGCGTATCATTACCGGTGAAGAAAGTATGGTACAATCCCATCGGCTCAATCACTTCTTCTTTCAAAACCTGCTCCACTTTTTTACCGGTGATCTTTTCTACCACCATCTTGAGGTATTCAAAACCTTCACCGGAATAGTTATAATCTGTACCCGGTGTGAACATAATGTTCAGTTTATTATCCTTGTTCATCCAGCGCCAGTTGGGGAAACCGGTGCGGTGTGTCAGCACATGTTTGCCGGTGATGAGCTTATATCGCTCATCATATTCAATATCCTTGTAAGGAAGGTATTCATAAAGTGGCTTATCCAGATCAATGATACCTCGTTCCGCCAGTCTTTGTACCGCAAAAGAAAAAACAGGTTTGGTAATACTGGCCGCTTCAAACAATGTGCTGGAATCTACTTTCTCCTGCGTAACTGCGTTCTTGTATCCATACGTTTTGTAATAAACGATCTTACCATCTTTGATCAATGCGAGCGACACACCGGGAATGCCATAATACTCCTGATAGATTTTGATGAAATCATCCAGCTGTTTTCCGGAGGCTGCATTGAAATCATGGAGGATCCCTTTTGCAGGAAGCAGATCAGGAACAGGTGAGCCGGACAAGGTGAAGCCTGGTACATGCGTCTGCTGATTGGCAGTTGCCTGAATGCTGACAGGTTTATGGTTGGTAGCAAAAAGGGTGTCGTTTGCGTAATAATAAGGCTCAGGGAAGCTGACAGTGTATTTTCCTGCGGGAACAGTTGCAGAATAGTTTCCGTTACTATCAATGGAGGCAGCTACCCAGGTTTTTGACTGCTGAACAGACCGGATCATCACGGCGTGGGGAAACCGGACTTTCACAGGCCTGTCCCATTTCACATTACCTGAAACCGTTGCCAGTGGCTGAGCCTGAGGCATCAGGATAATATCCCCCAGGCTTTTGGCATTGCGGTATTTCATTTCACCTGTGCCCCAGCCATTGATGGTGAAGTTCCCGTTGGCATCCTTATCAAAGACATTGAAGTCGAGCCCGATGGATTTCCCCACTGCGAACTGATCCCCCAGTTCGATTCGCCATTCATAAATCCGTGTATTTCCATTTTGCACATGAGCCACTTTCATCAGATCCCAGCTGGCGGCTTTCGCAAACGGATCGTATTGTGACTGATTGGTATTGCGTAATTTCTGGCTGTACATGAAACTGGCCACGCCCGACCCGAAGCTCAGGTGAGTGGCATCCAGGCAAAGTTCCAGGCAGTCCTGCGTATTCCAGGCCACGCTGGCAGAAGTATCTTCTACAAAATCATTATCGGTAATGGTGAAGGCCAGGTAGAGTGCGCGTTCTTCGGTACGGTAGCCCACCTGGAAATAGCCGGAGAAATCTTCCTTACTGGTTGGCCTTGCGGCAGACAGTGTACTGATATTGTATTTCACGGTATTGGCCGGCCAATCGGATAAATTTCCATCGATGGTGATCTTACCCAGTGGACGGGCATGCGCGATCTTTCCATTATGAGCCCTGAGGGCTGTACTGTTAACAATGAGGAGGCCCAGGATGCAAATGGCTTTGCCCGTGAATTGCAACAAGTTCATAGCGGAAGGTTTTAGTACGGAATAAGAGACGCATGAACAGACAGAATGTTACAGCTGAGTCAGGCTTTTATTCCAGTAGGCCTTCTACATAAACTCCAGTTCTGGCTCATTCAGCTCTGTGGCAATTACCTTTTTGATTGGATAATAGACCAGGGTGATCCCCAATTCAGCGATCATCAGGTATAAAAAGGAGTTCTTGCCGCCCAGCAGCCAGAATGCTGCCGTAACAACAACACTGATCACATGAAAGATCAGTCTTGATTTGAAGCGCTTTTCAAACATGGAGATCTTTGTTGGCCAGTCCTTTGTTTCGCGGATGACCTGCAACTCTTTTTTACTTTTCTGGCTTCTCCACATGCTGACCAGCACCAGTGCTATGAGAAAAATAAAGCTGCCTTTTGAATTGCCGTTTGCCCTGATGCCAAGGTTGGCAGCTATAATAAGGCTGGCTCCGAAAATCGTAATCACCGCAACAAGGCAATAAATAAAATAAGTCTTGAGCGGTTTCAGATCGAGAATGGGTTGATCGAGATTCATGGGCCAAAATTAATTGCCTTGCACCAAAAAGAAGATTAAAACGATCACTATAATAATTGCCAGTACCAGCAAGGCCACTTTCATGGCTGATACGGGCTTCTTGCCGTGGATCCTGCCGGTCTGCCCGTTTACCAGAAAATGATAAGGCTTATTCTTATACATATAAGAACATAACCATATCGGTAAGAGGATATGCTTGTAGGTTTGTTGTGTAAAAAAGGATTCCACCTCCAATCCTCTGTACGTATCTATCCGGCACAGATCAGCGCAGGCCTCATGGATAGCTTCGTTCATGATCTGCTCCGCTTTTTCATAACCCTGGTTCACGGGAATATCGTATACGTCCGCTTTCCAGCCGGAGAGGTACTGTGCATCAAAATTCACCAGCTCTTCCAGCTGGTAAGGAAAGATACTTTCATATTCCTGCTGCGACAATTCCGTTGCGCCGCCGATCAGGATATCATCAAAGAAATGCGTGTAAGTGCCGCTGCGCGGGATCCATTCCGTATGCTGCACCTGGCGCGATTGCCGCTTTCCCTGGCTGTCTGTATAATATTCGGTTACATAATAATACCTGCCGCCATAACCACTCCAGTTGCTGGTGGTTTGCGCATCGTAGGTCCAGAAGGGAAGATAAATGCCATGAAGATTATTCTGCCGCGCCAGTTCCTGCAGGTCATTGGGCCTGAACCAGCCTTTGCCCAACCAGGATTTGAAGATGTCTACCGATTGTTGATAATCGATCCTGAAGGGCACCATACCTGAAGGCTGGATGATCCGGGTTTTGTAAGCAACAGGGTTTACCACTTCATAATTGCAGAAGCTGCAAATGAAGGTGGGCGTTTCATTGGTGAATACAGACTGTGAGCCACAGCGGTTGCACTTGTACACCTGCTGCTCGATGGTAACTGCCGTGTCATCAGTAGCTCCGTTCAGTTGCTGCCGGAGATTATTCTCTTTGATGAGGTTGGTGGCCTTATCGATGGCTACTTCTGTGCCACAGTGCTCACAGACCAGGTTCTGGTGCTTAGGGCTGAAATGCAGTTGTGAATTGCAACCAGGGCAGGGGAAAAGTAGTAACGATGCTGTTGATGTAGCTTCCATGAAAATTACAACTTACCTAAGATCTCTGCTTTCTTCTGATTGAACTCTTCTTCAGTAAGGATGCCCTGAGCTTTCAGTTCTCCTAACTGTTTCAGGATATCCATCAGTTTTTGTTTATCGTTCGGATCGGCCGCGGGTGTATTGCCGGCATTCGGTTGCTGTTGTTGCTGCAGCAGGTTGGTGAGCACCACTCCTGCCCCGATGCCTGCTGTACCGGCCGCTCCGGGATTATTGGCGAGTTGTTCCAGGGCAATACCACCCTGCATCTGGTTGAACTGGTTCAGCTTATTGTTAAGCATGTTCAGCTGTGTGGTCTTGTCGAGCATCTTTTCCACTTCTTCCGGAACGGATACATTCTCGATATAGAACTGACCGAGCTCGATGCCCCAGATATCGAATTCTTTCTGGAAGAGCGGTTTCAGCTTTTCTCCGATCTCGGTGAAATTGGCAGCCAGATCGAGTACAGAGATCTTTGCTTCTGCAAGGCCTTCAGCCAGTTTACTGGAAATGATATTGCGGAGTTGTTCGCTAATACTTTCCACACGTACCCAGGGATGAGTACCTGCAAATTCCTTGATGAACTTTTTGGGATCGATCACACGCATGGTATAGGAACCGAATGATCTAAGTCTTACCTGGCCAAACTCACTGTCGCGCACGATCACCGGGTTGGAAGTACCCCATTTCAGATTGGTGAACTGTTTGGTATTGACAAAGTACACATCTACTTTGAAGGGGGAATCGAAGAGATATTTCCAGGACTTCAGGGTAGTAGTGATGGGCATATTGCTGGTGGTAAGCTCGTGCCTGCCGGGGATGTACACATCGCCGAATTCGCCTTCATTCATCAGCACCACCACCTGCGATTCACGAACGGTCAACTGTGCGCCATTCATGATCTTGTTGCCTTTGTCGGGGAATTTATACAATACGGTGTCAGGGGTATCATCTACCCAGTCAATTACCTCTATAAATTCGTTCTTGATGAAATCAAACAGTCCCATATTGATGGATTTATGGAAGAAAGATAATATTTATTTAGTTAGTAGGGATTGTTGTGAAAAAATTACGACTCAGCTGCAATTGAGCATTTGAATTCCTTTGTAAATTAGGGAGAATAAGCTCAAATTATGAGGTTGCCTGCCATTGCCTTTCGGGCACAAAGACGCAAGAGTATATCTCAACAGTAACCTGCCGAATCAATGCCAGACCTATTTTTTTGATCCTGCAAACAGGTATTTCAGGTATATCGAAAATACAGAACTTGATTTCGAACCAGTAAATAAAACAACCCTGTATTATTCCTATCACCGGGCAGGATGTGCTGATATGAATTGGGGGAGCGGGCTCGGCAGGGTTGAGCATTTCAAGTGGGTTGCCCTGGGACTCATTGCTGGCGAGGGTTGTGATACTAACGAAAAAAAACGGGAGATAAGGATATATAAAGTTTCAAAAGTGGATAGTGCAGCAGACAGATTGGTTGAAGTACTTCCCTATAAAAAGAACATTCCGGAATTTAACGCAAAATGGGACTTCATAAAACGATACTGGGAAATGAACTGGAAGAACTTTGTTGAATAGCTGCACTCGTTCACCTCAGCAATTCCAGCTGCGCCAGTACCGTATCCTGCGCTTTCTTATAAAGCTCCGGATTCCCTTTAGTCATCTTCTTCAGCAACGAATTACACTCTCGGAGAAAAACTTCAGCAAAATCAGTTTCTGCCCTGGCAAACTCCGTGGAATTATCGATGATATCCGCATACTTGATGGTCTGCGCTTCAGCACTGGTATTGCTTAACCTTTCCTGCTCCTTTGCTTTTCTTTTTCTGCGGTTCCATCCGGGGTAATTGGCTTTTACAAAACGATCAGTCAGTTCATCCACCAGTTTCAATGTTTTATCAGTGCTTGCTGCATCCATTAATGGAGTAAGGAATTCTCCAATCTGATCAGCCGTTACAGCTGTATCTTCCAGCACATCATGTAAGAGAGCGGCAGCCAGTACAGGTAAATCATTTGAGTATGCGCGGCATAATTGCATCACCCGGACCGGATGATTGATATATGGTTCATCACGGAATTTTCTTCTTTGGCCTTCATGCGCTGCTGCTGCAAACTGTTCAACTTTATCAAGAATGGATTTCATGTTGTACGATCTTTATTACTAATTGCAGCAATTCCCGGGCCTGCGACACTAATATTTACCGGTTGAAGGATGCAGGACCGGCGTGCCCGCTTTTACCGGCACACCAAACAATGGAGATCCATCAGCAGCCCAGCTGAACTTCTGCGCACGTGGCGAACGGAATCCGCCACAGCCCTGTCCGGGTTTATTATTGGCATGATAAAGTATCCAGTCTTCTTTTCCATCAGGTGATTTGAAAAAGCTGTTATGTCCCGGAGCAAACACCTCATTCTCTGCCGATCCCTGGAACACAGGCTGCCCTGACTTTATCCAGCTGGAAGGATCCATCAGGTCTGCCGTTTCACTGGCAGTGAGCATGCCCAGGGTGTAATGATCCGTCCAGCAACCACTGGCGCTATAAATGAGAAACAGCTTTCCGTTATTCTTCAATATTTGAGGTCCTTCATTTACATTCACATGCGGTACATCATTTTTATTATTCAGATCGCCCTCTTTTTCCCAGGCCAGCTCCGGCATGGAGATCAGCACACGCGGGCCTTCCAGGGTCCACGGGTTTTTCATCTTCGCTAAATAGATATTCTGTTGCCCGTTAGTATCCCCTTCCCATCCGCTCCAGGTAAAATACAATTGCTGGTTGTGCTCAAACACAGTTCCATCGATACTCCATTTATCTTCGGGCGTGGTAAGCTTGCCTTTAAAAGAAAAGTTTCCTTTTAATGGATCATCAGATGCATTTTCCAGTACATACATCCGGTGGTCTTTATTATCTCCGCTATCTGCAGCAAAATAGATATACCATTTATTCTCCAGTAAATGTATCTCAGGCGCCCACAACTGTTTACTGTATTCAGTTCCATGCGGAGGTGTGAACACTGTTTTCTTTTGGGCACTGGCCAGGTCCGCGATATTTTTTGTTTTCCAGATGGTAATATTTTTCCCGGTGGTATGCGTGTAGTAATAGAAACCGTCTTTATATATGCACCAGGGATCGGCTCCTGCAGGCAATAAAGGATTAGTGAAGGTCGACTGAGCAAAACCTGTTTGCACAGAAAAGATAAAGAGCCAGAAAATGATGATCAGGTGTTTCATAATGTTGGGCTCAATAAATATAAAACATTAAGCCCGGATCATGGAAAGACGCTCCCCCTATTATTAATATCCTTAATTTTAGGAATATTACGAGACCATTTGGCTGCTGACCCACTATACGATGAAAACAAGTTACTGCAGGATGTAGTGAATGGTAACGAGACCGCATTCCGGGAACTGATGAACAGGTACTGGAATAAAATGTACGGCAACATTCTCTATCACTGCAAAAAGCAGGAACTGGCTGAAGAACTGACGCAGGATCTATTTGTTGCCATATGGCAGAACCGCGATCAGCTGCCGGAGATCCAGCGTTTCGATGCCTGGCTCTATGCCATCGCCAGGAACCTGGTGCTGGGAGCCTTCCGTAAAAAAGTAATCCCTCTTCTCGATACCAATCTGTTTGATCCTTATTTCCTGGATGATGGTCTCACCGGTGTAGACCTGCTGGAGCTGAAAGAACTGCATACCGTACTCACCAATGAGATCGCACAGCTGCCGGCTCAGATGCAGCGCGCCTTCACCCTCCATCGCATCCAGGGCTTATCCCATGAAGAAGTGGCGAAGGAGATGAATATTTCCAGGTTCAGCTCCCAGACCTATGTGGCACGCGCCACCATGCTGCTGCGCGCCGCCCTTGCCCGGTACAATGAAAAGCCCGGCTTCAGGCTTGCTGCGCTTTTTTTATAAAATATTTTCAAGGCAACGTATTAACCCACTCCTTTACTGTATCTCTATTGGTACAGCGTCTTCAATGCGCCCCAATTACAAACCACTATGGAAAATGATCAGCTAGCCATTTTATGGGAACAATACCTTTCAGGCCGGATGACAAAGGCCGAAAGAACCGAGTTCCGTTCATTGCTGGAAGCACCTGAAAACCAGGAATACCTGGAGGCTCTTCTCAGCAACTCGATGGACTACCCGGAGATTCCCGTACAACCAGACACGAAAAAAGAAGAACATATCCGGCAGGTTCTTGCAAGGATCAATCCCGGTGCAAGACCAGCCCTAAACCGTACCCCATCCCTTAACAGAAGCTGGTTACGTTATGCCGCTGCCGCCACAATTATACTGGGCTTTAGCGCATACTTCCTGCTCAAGCCATCCTCAAAGGAGGAACTGGCAAGCCAGGAAACACCAGCTCCTGTTAAAAACATCCAGCCAGGTGGAGACAAAGCCATGCTCACGCTGGCAGACGGATCAGTGATCCTGCTTGACAGTGCCGGTAACGGCTCCATCGCCCAGCAGGGCACCACCCGGATCATGAAGCAGGCAGATGGCAGTATCGTTTACGGGACCAACGGTTCCAAAGACGCTACCAGCATGATGAACACCATGCGCACTCCTGTCGGAGGCAAGTACCAGCTGACCCTGCCAGACGGCTCCAAAGCCTGGCTGAATGCAGCCAGCTCCATCACCTTTCCGGTATCCTTCCCTGAGCATGAGCGCACAGTAAAGATCTCCGGTGAAGTGTATCTCGAAGTAGCCCCCGATAAAGCCCGCCCCTTTTCTGTGAGCGGCGGCGATGCCAAAGTGGAAGTGCTGGGTACCAGCTTCAACATGAACACTTACGAAGATGAGGATAACCTGAAAGTGACCCTGCTGAACGGAGGCGTAAAGGTATCGGCCCTTCCATCGAAACAGGCTGTGGTACTGTCTCGCGGCCAGCAGGCACAGCTCGGCCCGGCAGCCATCAGAACCGTAAATAACGTGGATATAAATAAGGTGGTGGCCTGGAAGAACGACCTCTTCAATTTTGAAGATATCAATCTGGAAGACGCCATGCGCCAGATCAGCCGCTGGTACGGAGTGAAAGTGATCTATGCACAGGGCATCCCCAAAACTCAATTATGGGGCAAGATGAGCAGGAATACCAGTTTTGAGCGTTTGCTGAGAAATCTGAAAGATATCGGTGTGAACTATCTGATCAATGACAATAAAAAAGAATTGACGATACTACCCTAAGCCCGGGAAGCGAGGCTTTGAAATAATGAAAGATGCTGAACAAAAAACCGGATTCTGCGGGCATGCAGAACCCGGCGAAAAGTTTAGCACTGTAAATTTCGTGTTGCTTAACGACTATTTTTTACAACCTAAACCAGTGCAATTTATGCAAAAAACTGTTTATGGGGGCCGGTCTGCCTGTATGAGGACCCGGCGCCTTGACCAATTGCTGTTATTGGTGCGAGCGCTTAGAATGAAGCTGCAACCAGGAGTCAGCAAATCATTTATGTTAGCGATGAAATTAACTATCGTATTTCTGACTGTCGCTTTCCTTCAGGTACATGCCAATGCCGTTTCGCAATCAGTTACTATCTCCGGCAAAGAGCTGTCGCTGAAGAAAGTATTCTCCATCATTGAGCAACAAACAGGTTATGTGGTGCTCTCCAACAAAAAAGACCTGGAAGCCACCAAACCAGTTACCCTCGCTGTTTTTGATATGCCGTTACAGCAACTGCTGAACATGGTATTCAAAGATCAGCCGGTAAACTACAGGCTCGATGGCACTACCATTGTGCTGAGCCGCAAACCGGCACCTGCCCCTATTTCAAGCCTGCTGAACAATGCTCCAGCCGGTATTCCGGTGGACGGTGGCGTTGTGGATTCGCTGGGCCGGCCTGTTCAGGGCGCTTCTGTAAAACTGCTTCCCGGCAATAAAGGCACTACCACCAACAATATCGGGTTCTTCTCCATTCCCAATGTGGAGCCCGGCAATTACACACTTGAAGTTTCATTTGTAGGGTACGAAACCTACCGCCGCGCCGTAACCGTTCCCCAATACGGAGTAGTGCAGATCGGCAGGATCATCCTGAAACAGAGCAACAGTAATATGGAAGTGATTGAAGTGGTAGCTACGGGTTACCAGACACTTCCGAGAGACAGGGCCACAGGCGCTTTCTCCACAGTAAGCGCAGAACTGCTCAGCACCAGGGTTGAGCCCAACCTGCTGACCAGGATCGAAGGCATGGTGCCCGGTCTTTTTTCCAAACCAAACGGTTCCATCAACCTCCGCGGTCTCGCCACGCTCTATGCTACCGGCAGCCCCCTGATAGTGGTAGACGGCTTCCCTTATGAAGGAGATATCAACTACCTGAATCCTGATGACATCCTGAACGTTACCGTGTTGAAAGATGCCGCTGCTGCCTCCATCTATGGTACACGCGCCGCCAATGGCGTGATAGTGATCACCACCAGGCTGGGCAGCGCACGTCAGACACGTATCAATTTCAACAGTACTGTTTTCCTATCAGGAAAACCCGATGCATCCTACCTGGAACTGCTGAGCAGCAGTGAAGTGGTGGATCTGCAGCGCGATCTCTTCAACAAATACCATCCCGGCTTCAACCCCAACTCCGCCAGGTATGCCATGCCCAAAGTGACCGAAGCACTGTACGCTTTTGAGCAAGGTCAGATCACACAGGCAGAGCTTGACGCCACACTGAATGATCTCAGATCACGCAACGGCCTCTCCCAGATCGAGGACATGATGATGCAAAGCAATATCGATCACAAGCATGCCCTCTCTATTTCAGGAGGAAATGACAGGCATCAGTTCAGCATGAACATGAACTATATCGGGAACCGGGGTTATACCATCGGCTCCAGTTCTGAGAATTACAATATCGGCCTGAACGACAAATCACAGATCTTCAAATGGCTGACTGCTGAAGCAGGCATCTTTACCAGTATTTCATCTACCAAATCCACTCCTGTATCGGCTACAGGTCTGTACAGACGTATGCCGTATGAGACCCTGAAAGATGCTAACGGTAATTTTGTTGCCTGGAATGAACTGAAGTCCTCTACAGAAATAGCCAGACTGAACAACCTCGGTCTGCTTGATGAAACTTATAACCCACTGCAGGAGCTTGACCGCTACGATATCCGTACCCGCCAGAACTTTTTCAGATTACAGGGTGGTTTCAATGTGAAGTTCACAAAGTATCTTAACCTTGACCTGAAATACCAGACCGAGCGGGGAAGCTCTTTTACCAGGGACTATGCAGCTCCTGATGCATGGCGCACCGCCAACATGATCAATAATGCCACGCAGATCGTGGGAGGCAATATCATCAAGAATATCCCCGATGGGGGTGTGATCTCCGAAACCCGTGGTGACGTTAACTCTTACACCGCCAGGGCACAATTGAATTTTGATAAAGGCTTTGGCCGGGATCACCAGGTTACCGCCATTGCAGGCGCTGAACGCCGCGCCATCAAACAAACCGGCACCGGCCTGCAAAGACTTGGATATAATGATAACAACCTGCAGTTCCTGCCCGTTGATTACAACATTATCGCCAATCTTACCAATACACAGTCCATTGAAGGAACTTATAATTACAGGTTCAACGACAATAATTATTTTAACGAAGATCAGGACCGTTACACATCTTTCTATGGTAATGTTGGTTACAGCCTGAAAAGGAAATACAACCTTACAGGAAGCATACGTGTAGACGACTCCAACCTCTGGGGTGCAGATCCAAAATACAGGCACCTGCCGGTATGGTCTGCAGGCGCCAGCTGGCGTATTTCACAGGAGGATTTCATGGACCAGTTCTCCTGGCTGAATAACCTGAACCTCCGCGTTACTTACGGAAGCGGCGGTAATGTGGCCCGCCAGGTAGGACCTTACCTGATTGCCACTTCCAGCTATTTCTACGAAACCGAAGGCATGGCCACTACTATCCTCAATCCACCTAACGCAGCACTGAGATGGGAAAAGACAGTAACCACCAACTTCGGACTGGACTATAGCATCCTGAAAAACAGGATCTCCGGTTCTATCGATTACTACATCAGGAAAACAACTGACCTGCTGGGAGAAAAACCAACAGACCCTACCAATGCCTTCCCTTCTGCATTGATCAACTACGGCAGCCTCAGCAATAAAGGCATCGAGATCGCCATCAATACCGTTAATATCAAAAGCAAGGATTTCGAATGGGATACCCGTCTCTCTTTCACAAAGAACAAGAATGTGATGACAGACATCGCGCCTACCGATCAATCCATTTACAGTTACGTGAATGGTTTCGGTACACAAAGAAAAGGGTACGCCATGAACGCCCTGTTCAACTACCGTTCTGCCGGACTCGATCCTACCAACGGTACTCCGCTGGTGTATGACAAGGACGGAAAAATAGTGACCAGCTATGATCAGAACGGTTCTATCGTAGCCAATCTGACTGATATTGATGCTCTGGTTTACGGTGGAACAATGGACCCTACCTACACTGTAGGTTTTATGAACTCCGTCCGTTTCAAAAAGTTCACATTCACCATGATGATCATTGCCAACGGAGGAAACGTATTCCGTGATGCCATTCCCGGAATCCTGAACCAATTCAATTTCAGCCGCAACCTCGACAGGAGGGCGCTGAACTACTGGAAAAAACCAGGCGACGAAAAAATACCCGGAATTCAGCCTGCACCTGATCTCAGGCAAACAGGAGGTATTTACCTGGATTATATCTGGTACTCCACTGATGCCAATACCCTTAAGGCTGATTATGTGAAAGTGAGGAATATCGGTCTCAGCTATGATTTCGCATCAGCGGTCAATCGTTATGCAAAGATCAGTGGAGCCAATATCATGGTGCAGGTACAGAATCCATTCAGCTGGTTCAGGAACGATAAAGGCCTGGATCCGGAAGCATATGGTATCAGCACCAACGGCGCTTTCCGTAACACACCGGTGACTCCTCAATATATGTTGAGTCTTAATCTAACCTTCTAATTCCGAACAAATGAATCTGAAATACATACTCCCTATAGCCGCACTGGTGCTGGTAACCGGCTGCGACAAGTTCCTGGACATAAAACCCAAGAACAAGATCATTCCTCAGACTGTGGAGGATTTTGAGAATATGCTGAACAACGGCACCATGGTGAATGCCGGTGATTACTTCCAGGACCTGATGACTGACGACGCCTTCCTTCCCGAAGGTCAGCCAGCCAACCTGTACACCAACCAGCAACTCTGGGCAAGAAAGATCTACACTTTCAACAATGCTCCCTATGATGAAAGATCCAATGATTATCTCTGGAGCGAAGGCTACAAGAGGATCTTTTATCTCAATACGGTGATCAACAATATCATGACCGCCACCGGAAAAACGGAGGCCTACAAAAAATCCGTAAAGGCTGAAGCCCTCGTTGGACGAGCCTTTGAGCACCTGGCGATGGTAAACGTATATGCGAAGCATTACGACGCAGCTACTGCCTCCACTGACCTGGGTATTCCAATTGCCCTGATCGGAGACATCAGTGCAAAATTTGTAAGGAATACCGTGGCCGAAGTGTATGACCAGATCATCAAAGACCTGAATGAAGCTATTCCCGATCTCCCTGCTGAATCAAAGCTCACCAGCTTCAGGGCCATCAAACCCGCTGGCTATGCACTGCTGAGCCGTGTGTACCTTTACATGGGCAACTGGGAACTGGCCAAACAAAATGCAGCAGCAGCACTCGCGCTTAAAAGCGACCTGGCCGATATGAACAACTATGCAGTGGTGGTTCCCGGTCCATTCCCCTACGTACCCGGTACGCCAGTAGGCTGGACCAACGTTCCTGCCGCACAGAAACATCCTGAAGCGCTTTATGCACGCCACTTCCTGCGCCCCTTCGGTCTGGGACAAAGTGTATGCGCCTCCGCAGAATTGTCTGCTCTCTTTACTAACGACGATCAGCGCTGGGTGCTTTACTACGCAAATGGCTGGCCTCCCGCGCCACCTTTCAATTACTGGAATATGTACCAGGTGAAGATCTTCCTGAGAGGGGATTTCTACAACAATGCAGTGGGTACTGCTGAAGTATATCTCAACGCAGCAGAAGCCAAAGCACGCCAGAATGATATGCAGGGAGCACTCGATGACGTGAATGAGCTGCGTAAACACAGGCTCACTCCTGCAAGTTATGTGGCAAAAACACCTGCCGACTTCAGCAACGATCCTGAGCAGGTACTGCGTTTTGTACTGGAAGAAAGAAGAAGGGAACTCGCGTTCATGAATATGCGCCATATCGATCTCAAACGGCTGAACAAAGAAGCACGTTTCCAGAAAACGATCACACATAAAGCAGAAGGTGTGGAATACAAACTGTTACCTAACAGCAAGGAATACCAGCGCCAGATCTGGCCTGCAGCCTCTGCATTCAACCCTGATTGGCCCCTCAATCCATAAACATCTCTCTGATTAAGTATGCGGCAAAAGCCGGTTGGACGGTCCCCGTTACCGTTCCAACCTGGCTGCTGCCATAACCTGAAGTATCCATGCAGCAAACGATCGTTAAGTTAGAAAACTTATCGCACCGCTATAGTCAGCAGTGGGCGATAAAAGATATCAGTTTTGAAATCAACAGGCAGGGTATCCTGGGATTACTCGGCTCCAATGGCGCCGGTAAATCAACCACCATGAATATCCTCTGCGGTGTACTCAGCCAGACAGAAGGCAAGGTCACCATCGATGGGATAGATATCAGGGAAAACCCCGAGGAAGCAAAAAAGCGAATCGGCTTCCTGCCACAACAGGCCCCGCTACATCTTGAACAAACCGTTGACGAGTACCTAACATTCTGTGCGCATATCCGCCTTCTTCCAAAGAATGAAATAAAATCTGCGGTACAGGCCGTGAAGGAAAGATGCGGCGTTGCGCATTTCAGCAACCGCCTCATCGGCAACCTCTCCGGTGGTTACCGCCAGCGTGTAGGCATTGCACAGGCCATCATCCACAAACCATTACTGGTAGTGCTGGATGAGCCTACCAATGGCCTGGACCCTAACCAGATCCTGGAAGTAAGGCAGCTGATCAAAGAGATCGCTTCGGAACGATCCGTGATCTTCTCCTCCCATATCCTTGCGGAAGTGCAGGCCACCTGCCATGATATCATCATGATCGAAGGAGGTCATGTTGTTTTCCAGAACACCATAACCGCCTTCAACAATTACATCGCACCGGACAGCCTGATCGTGAGCCTGGAAAATCCTCCTGCCCTCGAAGCGCTGAAAAGCGTACCCGGTATTACAGCCGTCGAACAGGTGGAAGACAAAACTTTCAGAATGCATTTCAACGATGCTACTGAGATCAGTGAAAAAGTGGTGTTGAAAAGCGTGACAGAAGGATGGCGATTGAAAGAGATCAATCTCGAAAAGAGTTCACTCGATGCCATCTTCGCTCAATTATCTAACAAAAGATCAAGTCAAAAAATATCATGAGAAGCATATACAGAATAGGCCGGCAGGAGCTTAGCATTTTATTCCATTCACCGGTGGCATGGCTGATCCTGATCGTATTTCCCATTCAGATAGGGATGGAATTTGCAGAATATATCCTGATGCTGGGCCGCTCCCAGAGAATGGGCGCCCATTTTTCCCGCGTCACCAATATTGTGTTTGCCAGCGAACAGGGATTTTATATGGGCGTAAAGAACACCCTGTACTTTTATATCCCCCTGCTTACCATGGGCCTCATCAGCCGCGAGCTTCACAGCGGCTCCATCAAATTATTATTGTCCTCCCCCGTTAAGGTGCGGGATATCGTACTGGGAAAATACCTGTCCATGATGGTATACGGCCTCATACTCATTGCCATCATCGGGATGTTCGGATACTCCGCCTCCTTCTTCATTGAAAACATAGATTACCTGCAGATCATTGCAGGCGCCTTCGGGTTGTACCTGCTAATCTGTGCGTATGCGGCCATCGGCCTGTTCATGTCTAGCCTCACCTCCTACCAGGTAGTGGCCGCCATCAGCACCCTGGCAGTACTGGCGCTGCTTAACTTTGTGGGTGGCCTGTTCCAGGGAAATGACGTTGTTCGCCATATTACTTATTTCCTGTCCATTTCCGGCAGAACGGAACAGTTCATCAGCGGACTCATCAGTTCGGAAGATGTGATCTACTTTTTGCTGATCATCACTTTCTTCCTCACTATTACGGGTATGCGCTTACAGGCCGGCAGGGAAGCAAAATCAATCAGGCTGAAATTCACCCGCTATGCAGTACTGATTACCGGCTGCATAGTTGCAGGTTATATCAGTTCAAGGCCCCGTGCCACCGGTTACCTGGACATGACCGTTGCCAAATCCCGTACCC